>QNER01000043.1 GCA_003646175.1 Candidatus Parabeggiatoa sp. nov. 1 | reverse complement strand
GGTGACTTGTTGTAAACCCACATTGACCTTAAGTTGTTCGGTTTCCTTAGAAAGCGTGTCGATCTGATCAAATAAGTCATCACTTTTTTGACGGTTCATTTTGAGTTCTTTAAAACCGTCTAACAGATGACTGAAATACGCGAAAAATTTCGCTTCCTTTTGGGTGGCGAGATGGAGTTGTTTGGAAATATTTTTCTCATAAAACCAGTAGGTATATACCGCAAGGCTGATAAATACGATGGTCATCAAAAAGCTGATGGGAGATAACCAAGCCAGATAAATAAAACTAAAAACCAGCACCATCCCCGATTGGGCAGCGGTGATCAAAAGCAGTCCCGATTGAGAAATGAGGTTACTATCTTGGGTGAGTCGAGTGTACATCTCACCCCGTTCGCTATTTTCGATGAAATGCAAGTCGGCCGAGCGAATTTTATCCGCAATTCTAACCCGGACTTTGCGAATGAACTTTTCAATCGCAATCACTGTTTGGGAAAGCGCGAACCTTTGGGTATAAACATATATAGCAAAAGTAGTGATGTAAAGCAACAAGTAGTGTGCTTGTAAGTCATTATTTGAAATCATTTCAGCCGCAGAATTGATGATAGCTAATATCATCGCATTAGCCAAACCTGATAAGGCCGTCATAAACCCAATCTTAGCGATTGGCGCGTCATATTCTTCCAGATAGTTAAGTATTTTCATAATAATGTATGTATTTTCAATTCAATAGTTCATTTGGAGTCCAAGCTTTAGCTTGGCATAAGCACAAACTAAAGTTTGTACTCCGTTTGTTCAAGTGCCTCTTTCAATTGCGCTGCGAGGATTTGTACCTGCGGTTTTTTCATCATAGAAAAATGATCGCCGGGCAGGATTTGGACCGAAACGCTATTGTCAGAAAACTTATGCCAGCCACAAGTGGGTTCGTTCTCAAAGACATCAGTTCTTGCTTGTTCGGCTTTGAAAAGTGTTATCGGCGTTTTCGTGACTCCCTTTGGCATATAATGTATTTGGCTGTTGGCCTTGAAAACATTGACCAAACCACGTAACTGCGTTAACGGAGCGTTAGGTGGTAAACAATCCGCTTTTTTTAATTGCTTATTCAGATAATCCAATTGCGCGTCAGCATCAAGAGATTGGAGTGTCTCATAATCAAATTCCAATTTTTGGCCTAACTCGCGCTCAATAAACAGAGCCACTTTATGCAACCATTGAGTCTCATTCCATTTAACACCTTGAGTATTGAATGGGGGAGCTTTCATATCAAAAATACCGAGAAAAGCAATTTCATGCCCTTGTTTTTGTAATTGAAGGGACATTTCAAAAGCCACCAGCCCACCGAAGGAATGACCGCCAAGCCGATAAGGCCCTTGTGGTTGTATCGTTTGTAATTCTTTGATGTAATGAGTTGCCATCTCTTCAATACTGGTGAACGGTGCTGATTTTCCAGAAAGTCCCACGGCTTGTAGCGCATAAAACGGTTGTTCTGGTCCCAGATGATGTGCTAATTCATAGAAATAGAGGACATTGCCACCCACGCCCGGTACACAGAAAAAGGGCGGTCTACGGCCATTTGACTGGATAGCAACTAAAGATGACCACGCGTCCGTTTGCAGACGAAGTTGATTAGCGAGTTGTTCTATGGTTGCGTTTTGGAAAAGTGCTGCCAGGGATAAATGTTTGTTAAACTGCTGTTCTATTTGGGCCATCAAACGCACCGCTAATAAGGAATGTCCACCGAGTTCAAAGAAATTATCGCTGATGCCGATAGGACGCACCTTTAACACCTTTTCCCAGATTTGGGCAAGTTGGAGTTCAACCGTGTCACGCGGGGCTTGGTAATGTTTGTTGGAATTGAATGCTTCAGGTGCCGGCAGTGCTTTTCGGTCAATCTTGCCATTCGGCGTTAATGGCAATTTATCCAATACTATTACACTTGCCGGTAACATATAGTCGGGCAAACGGGTTTTGAGCCAAGTACGTAGAACGCTCGCCACATCATCAATCGGCATAGCTAACGTGACATAAGCGGCTAAACGAGGATTACCATCGTCTTTGATAAGCACAACAACGGCTTCTTCAACGGCTTGGTGTTGGTTCAAGCTGACTTCAATTTCGGAAAGTTCAATGCGGAAGCCTCTCAGTTTGACTTGATGGTCAAGACGGCCTAAGTATTCGATGTTGCCATTGGGGAGCCAGCGGGCTAAGTCTCCGGTTTTATAAATACGTTGATGTTTGCCAAATAGTTCGATTTCGATGAATTTTTCTTTGGATAGTTCGGGGCGATTAAGGTAGCCGCTGGCCAGGCAGCTACCGGCAATGCAGAGTTCGCCAGGGATGCCTATGGGTTGGGGTTGGTTGTTTTTATCCAAAATGTGAATTTGGGTATTAGCAATTGGATGGCCAATGATCGGTTGTTTAAGAAACCCATCTATTTGTTGAGGTTTAATGGGGTATACTATGCTCCCTATTGTGGCCTCAGCTGGCCCATAGTGATTAAATATCCGCGTATTACTCCCCCCTTCGATAAAACAAGCGACTTGATTCGCTTCAATCTTTTCACCGCCAATATGCAACAGCTTTAATGTGTTGGCCTTAGCCAGTTGTGGACGGCCTGATGCATCCTCCACCTGTAATAGCAACGAAAAGAAGGATGGGATGATTTTAAGAAAGCTGATTTTGTGATGTATCAGATAATCTACCATCTGTTGTGAATCTTTACGTTTTTCATCGTTTATAACGTGCAAGGTTCCACCCAACAGTAACATGCCCCATAAGCAAGCATAACCACCGTCAAAGTTGACAGGTGCGTGCCAGGTAGCACTATCTTTCGGCCCTAAGTGACATTCGGTTTTAAGCCAATGGACATAATTCATCAAGGCACGGTGAGTGATAATGGCCCCTTTTGGTATTCCAGTAGTTCCTGAAGTATAGATAATATAAGCCTGGTCATCGCTAGACAGTGATACGTTGGGAGAATAATCATGCTCGTTTATCCAGAGGACATCCGAGACAATCAATTGCCGACAAGTGTGTGGACAACTTTTTCGCAGGTAGTCGACAAAAAGTATTGATAAATGACTGTCAGTTATAATGGAAACCAGCCGCTCTTCAGGCAAATTAGGTTCAAAAAGCACATAAGCACTACCCGCCTTCAAAATACCCAATAAACCAATCACCATCTCTAAAGAACGCTCGACACAAATACCCACCAAGGTTTCAGCACCAACCTCCAAAGTCATCAAGTAATGCGCTAACTGGTTGGCTTTCGTATTCAGCACCTGATAACTGATGGCTTGTTCCTCAAAAACCACCGCAATATTTTCCGGCGTTTTCTCAACCTGCGCCTGGAATAAATCCACAATCGTTTGGTCTTTGGGATAATCAGTTTCCGTTTGGTTCCAAGCTTGCAGTTGTTGAACTTCTTGCTCAGTCATGACAGGCAAGGTATGGATGGGCGATATACTATCTTTCAAAACTGCTTCTAATATCGTGACAAAACGGGCTTGTAAGGCTTTGATGTCACCTGCATTGAAGTAAGCAAGGTTAAAAACCAAATCAAGTTTGACGGCTGACTGAATAAGGTAGTCGCGTACAAAAATCATCAATGGCGTTTGTCCATAATGATGTAGTAGTGGAATGAATTGTCCATAAATACCGGCAAAACAAGCATCATCATCAAAATTTTCATACGACAGGTTAATATCAAACAGTTGTGAACGTTCCTGTCCTAAACCCACCTCCCGATTGATTTCACTCACAGGAAATCGTTGGTGACGGTAATTGGCTTTGAGGGTTTTGTTAATTAGTTGCAACAATTCGACAAAACTTATATCGAAACCAAAGTTAAACAATGTTGGATTCACGCAGGTAAATAACCCAGCCGTTTTTTTGAATTGAGCATTAGCACGATTCAGCACCGGCAAACCAATGGCAAAGTCCTTATGTTGGGTAGTGCGAGTGAAATAGACGTATAACGCACCTAAAAGTAGATGAAATAAGGTTGCGTTATGCTGTTTTGCCAACGCATTCAATCGATTATAAAAACTTCTCTGCAAATAAAGGACTTCACAGCCACTACCAATTAACTTCTCTGTGTTATGAAAATGATAACGTGGACTAAACAACGGTTCGGGCAGAGTTGGAAATAAAGAAAGCCAATACCGGCGTTGTTTTTCAAAAGTTTCTGATTTAACATAGGCTCGGTCATTATTGATGAAACTGACATAAGAAGGGTTATGAAGATTGGGAGTTTGTCCATTGGCTATGTGTGTGTATATTTCCGCCATAGAGCGGTAAAGCAGTCCAACACCATAACCATCTATAATGAGATGATGATACTGTAACAGCCAATAGTAATAATCTTCACTGATTTTCACTAAATCATAGCGAAAAAGCGGCTGCCCGGTAAGTTCAAACGGTTCGATAAAACGTTGCTGCATCCATGCCATTGCCGATTTATGCGGATTATCTTTGGTGGAAAAATCACGCATTGGTACTGTCACCGCTAATTTTTCAGCATAAGTCTGCATGGGTACGCCATCTTCATCAGCAGCCTCAGTCAGCATAGTACGCAAAGTATCGTGTTTTTGCACCAGCAAATTAACGGCTTGTTCAAATAATACCGGGTTTATGGCACCGGGAATTTTGACGTAGCCGCCGATGTTGTATAACGGAATCCCCTCATGCAGGATTTGGTGAAACCAAATTTCCCGTTGGGGTGATGTCAATGGATAAAGCGTTGAATGTTTTTGTTCGGTCATAATATGAGTCCTTTTTTGATTGGTTAAGAGACTTTATCGGAAATAAATTTGACTTAATTCTACTTGGTCATATTACACCTAAGTAATTTATTTATATAGAGGCCACTTTTGCAGTTCTTTTTAAATCAATGAGTGACATTTCTCAGCACCAAGTTTACTGACACGCACCACACAAAAAACGCCGGGCATCATAACACATTTTAAAAAAATACCACGCTAATTCTACTTGGTCATATAAACAATACCTTCGCCAAAAATCGAGTATTAAACAGGGTTATTATAAAAAATGGTTGAAAATCAATGAGATTAAAAATAGGTTCGATTGAATTCAAAATACGATAAGTGATTGAAATTTAACCGCTATAATATCATAACATTTTTATTTACATAGCAATTGGCGAAGGTATTAATAAACCTAAATTATTATATAGAGGCCTCGAACTGCCGTTTTTTTGAAATCAATGAGTTACATTTTTCAGCATCAAGTTTACTGACACGCACATTACTACAAACGGGTAGTCCCTACAAACCAGTGAAGGTACTAAAAATCAATGAGTGACATTAATATGTTTCTATAAAAACCTATATTTTTTAAGATATCAGGCTTAATTCTGGACATTTGAACCAATATCTCAAAACACCGGATTGGCTTTCAAGCTAGCTTTGGCTCCCGTGTCGTCCGGCTCGTGTTCGTGCAAGTTAACCTTGCACTCCTTTCAATTCACCGTTTGGCACGTTTCTTTGCTTGTTTGAAAATGCTCTCTTCAATGGGTGGTGGTTGGGTTTCTTCAGTCTTGGTCCGATCCGTCGTTGTGGCAGCTATCGTTCGGTGCTGTTCGGGGAAACGCTTTTTGCGGATTTTGGCGGTTAACCCTATTATTTCTGTGGCAGTATGCTGGCCTAAGACGGCCACCCGGCTTAATGGTTTGTACCACAATCCGCGACGATGGCCTATTTCAAATAGTATCAATAATAAGGCCGCTGTGAGTAACCAAGGTACCATTGTTTGGGCATTTAATCCCCCCCAGTCCCCCTTTACGAAAGGGGAATTTCGAGCGGTGGCTGGGTTTGCGGTTAGTTGGTCAATGTGGGTAAATGCGCTGCCACCGGTAGATTCGGCCAGTTGTTGTAGTACCTGGCTACCGTCGGGCCTATTGCGGCGCGGGGCAAATTCGGGTGAATAAGGCAGTACTCGCGGTGGTAGCAACAGAGGTTTTAGGTTTTGTATGTTAATCGCGCCATGATAGATGCCATTACTGTTCATATGGAAATTACCCGCGAGGCGAGTGGGGCCTTCCCAATGCAGCGGCACGTTTAAAGGCGGTTCTTCTCCGGGAGGAATGATGAACGCGACCGGGGGTGATGATAATCGGGTGCCCGGTTCTATCTCTAAGCGGACTGTCGCTTCACTGCCAGCAACGGTTAAGTCGGCCACAAAGCCAGCCGATTGTTCTGGCCGTTTGAGCCATTCTAGGGCGTTCGAGAAAAAACGCTTGTAATTTCGCCAAGTCCCAAATTGGCCAGTAAACTCGCCATCGGCCTCAAAAGTCACCGCCATCACTTTGCCTTGCCCGCGTTGCCAGCCGGCCGCTAGCGGGGCTTGGTTGTCATCATCGCTTTGTAACATCAGTTCGGCACTGGGGGCGAGGTAGCTCAGGTTATATCCGCCCACCGTTGGAATGTCTGTGATGGCGAACTTCAGGCCAATCAATCCCCGCGTTGCCAGCACCGCGGTGGTTTGTTCAATAAATGATTCACGCGCCACTTGCATCACATCTTGCGTGAAAACACGCGGAAGGTTTCGAGCGTTAGCGGTAAAGTAGACACGCCCACCGCCAATGAGTGCTAAATCTTCTAGGAGGGCTGCATCTTGATCGGTTTGCGTGCCTAAGCCGATAACTGACAAGCTGCCACCGGCTTTGCGCCATTGCTGTATCAGCGTTTGATAATCGCCCGGTTGCTCAGAATCGGCCGCATCGCTGAATAGGACAATATGACGAGTAGCGGCATCACTTTTCAATAGTTCATCTATTGCCGTTGTTAAGCCTTCATAAACATAGATGCCACCGCCCATAGATTCTATCGACAATATCTGATTTGTTAGTTGTTGCCGCGTCCCGGTGTCACCCACTGTTTGTAACGGTAACACCGTATGTGCTTGACTGTCTACTGCAAACACGGTGATTTCGTCTTGGGGGCTGAGCAACGCAATCGCTTCCGCAGCCCCCCGGTTGGCTAAATCCATTTTAGTTGCCCCACCACCGACATTAACAGCCATAGAACCGCTGCGATCCAGGACGATAGCCATCGCTAGTTTGGATCGGCGCAATTCTTCTTGGCGATCCAGTGTCACTGGCAGAATGTCCTCAATATAACTTCGGTAATAACCACCCATCGCATAACTGCTACGCCCGCCCGTGATCAACAAGCCACCCCCCAAATGCCGAATATAATGCGTTATTGCAGCGTCGGCATTATCATTTAGTTTGTCCAAAGGCATGTTTTCTAGTACCACTGCCACATAATGTTTTAGCACGGCCGAGGAAATGGGCAAATCCCCATTATGCGTTTCCACCGCCACGCCCGCGCTCGCCAAGGCCCGTGACAGGGCCGTCGGATGGCCGTCGCGATTAAGCACTAGCACTTTGGGTGGGCCAATAATATCAATAGCGGTTCGGGCCTGATTATTTTCGGGAACGGAATCGTCAGGCACGTTGAGATGCAGATTGTATTCGTGAATCCCGGTTTGGGTGGCTAACCAAGTCCAACTAAAACGGTTAATGCCAGATTTGAGTTGTACCTCACTCTGTGCCAACGTGTTGCCTTTACGATCTTTAAGTGCGATCTGGGCTGGCTGTTCTCTGGGGGAATCGATTTCGGCCGCAATGGTAAACGGTTGATTGACTGCGCTACGGCTAGGATTCAATAATCGCGTAATGGCGACATCGTTACGCGGTTCTGAAGTTAAGGCGAGATAATGGACACGCACCTGTTGTTTGCGGAGGGTGGGGATTTCCAGCAATGGATCGGGCCCTGTGTATAACCCATCGGAGACAATTAATAATTCGTGGCTTCCCCCCGCTGGACTTAACCCGGCAGCTAAACGCAGGCCGGCTGCCAAATCGCTTTCATCTTGAAAGGCAGATCTAGCGACGGCATCCAAAGTTTCGCCGGGACGCGCCAACACATCCGCACCCCGCCCAAAACCAAGCACGTCAATGCTTTGTGTCGGATATTTCTCGGCCAGTAATTGGGCAAACGCTTGTCCTTTTTGAACTGCCTCACCACGCACCGACAGTGAGCGATCCAACAACAATGTCAATCGCAGCTCCGAAGTCCCACCTGTCCACCAAAGCGGTACCGCCAGCGCAAAAACAACCAGTAGCACAATTGCGAAGCGTAGCCAGCGACTGCTTGGTACTTGCCACAGATATAACCACCAAATTAATAATAGTGGCAAACCTAATAATAACCATTCGGGATGTTGGAAGTTCATATATTAGTTATCAGTTATCAGTTATTACTCGATGTTCAAATTTTTTTTAACCCTCGTTATAACTACAAGGATTACTTATAATAAAGGATTATAGAGTCACCAAATTAGGTTCAAAAGGTTTATGTGTCTGCTCCTGGCACTTTTTTAAAGTCACGTATAAGGTTTTTAAATAGAGAGCGAGGTTCATTTTCTTTATTGTCATGCTCTTATTTTTTATTATAAACAATTCTTGTAGTTATAGAGCGAGGTGGAAAAAACTTGAACATCGAGTATTAATGATTCATTGTAGCAATAACAACAGGGATCAGTTATAAGTAAGGATACATCTTGATGGTAGTGCCTTTCAGCAAGGCATATATTAAAAATCAATGAGTTACAACAAACTGGGATAGGATGTTGGGTGGGCAAAAGCAACCCGTAGTGCATTGGATTTCTAAAAGGACTTTGCTCTCAAAACCAAATGGCTTTAGCCTTTGCTTATTGACAAAACGATGATCATAGCCTGAAAAACTCTAAGAACAAAAGCCACGACACTTGTGTATCGTCATTCCGGTGGAAACAGGAATCCACGTAACCCCTTGATACAAAAACTGTCATAGCTTTCGTTCCTAGCCAAAAGTTGTATTCTCAGTATATTTCTTATTCATTCTTCTAAAAGCCATTGCCTTCAACTTCAGATTTTGTAACTACTCCTTAAGGAATTAAGTTCCAGGGGCGTTGCCACGGGCGTAAATAATACGCACCAAAGGGGCTTAAAACTTAGCACCGAAGGTGCAAAATAATATAGCCAGTGTAACTACCTGGCTATCGTGCGTGCCATTAGCACACTTCGGTGCTGAGTAGTTACCATATTTTTAAGAAAGCAGAGTTTTCAATAGCTGCATTGTTAATAATATTAGAATATTTTGATAATCTTATTCAGAGTTTACTAATATTCTTATTAAGAATATTGTAATATATTGATAATATTATTCAGCGTTTACTAATATTTTTATATTAGCATCTTATAATTTAATAAAAGTTTAATAATATAGTTAATATTCAAAGTATTACATTTATAGTCTTCACTAAAAAAGTCGGTATGGTTCAAAAATAAGAAATTGAGGGCTACACCGATTGACAGTTCAAGAGGCGTTAAATAACGGCACTTTGTGCCGAAAAACCAAGCACCGCCTTGGGATTCAAGTGTTACCCCAAATTAAATCGTGCCAAAAAGTTTAGCACCCCAAAAGATTTTAACTATTTTAACTCATTGAAAAATATAGAAAATATATTTTTTATTGATTATTTTTAAATGCTTGATTTATAAATAGTTTTTAAATTTTGTTCTCCAAAGCCCAAGTATATCAATAGTGCTATTTTTGGTTAATACCGGGCTTTTTTTATCAATTTGTATAAAAACACTTTACAAGTTTGATAAGTGTGATAACATACGCTTCGTTTGAAATCTGTCTTAGAAAATTGTCTAAGTCATACGCATCAGAAAATTCTGCACCAGACTTTCGAGGTTTGCTAAATTTTTAAGGTCTGTGGTGGGGACAAAACTTTTCTGGATGACTAACTATATAAATAAATAAGGCCGCTCACACCATCGTATCATTACGGCGGGGTGGGGGGCCGACTTGTGTACCATTGAGTCATACCAATTTTGAATTGAAATCCATTTTCGGATGCTATCCCTTCTTAGGGATAGTATCCGTTTTAAAAAAAATGGTATCAGCATTCATTAATTAAAAAAGGGTGGAGATGCGACCTCAGCTTTATCTTTTTGCCAGCGGGCTGTTTAATCAGCCGACACCGGCACGTTTGGAAATGCTACGTGGCTTACTTGCTGAATTGCGAGAGGCGGGGCCACCGAATGCCCCTTGGGGGGAGACGCTCATCGCGTTGGAACCGCAACTGGACTATGACGAGGGTATGCAGGCAGAGTATAGCCGGTTATTTATACTCGCCGTTCCCTGCGTGCCCGCGCAACCCTTTGGGTCATACTGGCTGGAAGATGATCAACGCCTGTTAGGCGATTCTACCTTAGAAATCAAACACATGATGGCGGAATATGGCATTGAGGTTGCGGGCAATACTGGCCTGTTGCCGGATCATATCGTTTCAGAATTAGAGTTTATGGCGTATTTAGCCGGCTTAGATGAAACGGCGCACCAGACACAACAAAAACTTTTAGAGCAACACTTTGCCCGTTGGATGCCACAATTCACCGCTGCCCTACGCGAGGTTAACCCAGCCCCTCGCTATCGGTTAGCCGCAGATTTTCTTGATCAACTCATTGACTGGGATCGGCTGCAAGAGTGGCAATTGTCGTCTCCCAGCGATTGAGCAAATATCACTGCCACATCGATTGGAGAATTTTTCTGGAACTGTGCGTAACTGTATTGAAGCACAAATTATCAGGTAAAAAATTTATCCGTGCGTAACCGTACTTGTCGAAAATTCTTTACCGGAGACGTTTTATGACTCACCAAAAAACCGGAGGATATACCTCATGAGTACCCCTAACCAATTTGACCCGAGTCGCCGCGCATTTTTGGGCGCAACGATGGGCGGTACTGCGTTGAGTATCGCTGGGCTTCCTAGCCAAGCACTCGCCAGAATCAACGCGCCCCATGAACACGAAAAACTGAAAGAAACCACGGAAGTATTCGGTTTTTGTGATATGTGTTACTGGCGTTGCGGTTTAAAAATTCGCTCGCGTGATGGCCGCGCTGTGAAAATCGACGGCAATCCGGAACATCCCAATAACTGGGGTGTGGTTTGCGGTAAGGGCAACGCTGGGCTGATGGTGGCTTATGCCCCTAATCGTCTAAAATACCCTATGAAGCGTGTGGGTAAACGCGGTGGCGGTGAATGGAAACAGATTTCTTGGGACGAAGCCTTGAATGAGGTGGCCGAAAACTTAAATAAGGTTAAAAAGGAACATGGTTCCCAAGCACTGGCTTTGATTGGTCATGGTAGTTGGGAAAAACCTTATCACCGTTTGGCTCATGCTTTTGGTACGCCAAATACCACCAGCCCGGTTTTTGGACTTTGTTGTGGGCCGCGCGGTTTGGCTAATATGATGGTGGTTGGGCGTAACCTGACCGGTAATGAAACCATTGATTTGGAAAACTGTAAATATTTCCTGATGATGGGGCGTAATGTCACGGAATCTTTGCATAATGGCGAAACCTTGGGTTGGGTGAACGGTGTTGCCAATGGTGCCAAAGTCGTGTATTTCGATCCACGTTATAGCATCACGGCTTCTAAAGCGGATGAATATTATGCTCTTCGTCCATTGACTGATCATGCCTTCTTATTGGCGATGATTAATGTGGTGATCAATGAAGAGTTGTATGACAAACAGTTCGTAGCTGAGCAGACCCTTGGCTTCGATGAACTCAAAGAACGGGTAAAACAGTACACCCCAGAATGGGCTGCGCCAATCACGGATGTCCGGGCCGATGACATCCGCCGTCTGGCGCGAGAAATGGCTGCAAAGGCCCCGTCAGTGTTTGTCTATGCGCCGCGCCGTATGACGAGAAGCTCCAATGACTTAGGCACCGGACTATCAATCACCATTCTCAATACCTTGTTTGGTGTTTGGGGCCGCAAGGGTGGCGTTTTTACTCCTCAAAAGTACAACGTCCCTGAGCCAGATTTGCCTGAGTTTAAACATGCCCATATTGCTCACCGTGTGAAAACGGGTGGCGACTTCGACTTCTCTGCTATGGACATTCCGTCTGAACATATTGTTGACGAGCATGGTAAGTATCAACGTGCTGATGGTGCAGGTGTGATGGGACGTTGGCCAATTGCCAATGCACAGTATGGCTTGACTAACGAAATGTGGCGAGCGATGGCCGAACAAAAGCCCTATCCCATTCGGGCACTTATAACGGCAGGTGGCAATGGTTTCTTGAACAGTACGAACTACGATATTATTCGTAAAGCCCTTGAAACGATTGATTTTTATGTAGCAGCCGATGTCATTCCCAACGAGATGAATGCGTATGCTGATATTCTGTTGCCAGAGGCGAGTTATTTAGAACGCTATGACGATTTGCAGATCGGCGGTGCGCGGGAAGGCTATGTTGCTGTGCGGATGCCGGCCATCAAACCCATGCATGATACTCGCGATGCTTGGACTATCTGTAAGCAACTTGCCGATCGCATGGACTTGGGTGCCTACTTTCCTCATGAGTCAATTAAAGAGTTGCTGGATGACCGACTGAAAAAAGCCGGCTCATCACTGGCTGAAATTGAAAAAGTGGGGATTCTCAAAACAGCCCGCGATGACAAGATCAATTTCCCTCGTGATCATGGTAACCCGTTGAAAATCAAAACGCCCGGTGGCAAGACGAAGGCTGAATTTGTGCCATCAATGCTCAAAAATATGGGATATGATAAAGCTTTGGATTATGTGGAACAAGTTCGTCCCAAAGACGACGAGTTTCACATGACGTTTGGGCGCGTCGGCTACCATACCCATGCGCGTACTCAGGATAATATCTGGACAGCTGATTTCATGCGGGAGAACGTGTTGTGGATTCATCCTGAGCCGGCTACCAAACGGGGTATCAAAGAGGGTGAACTGGTCACAGTCACCGATCAGAAAGGCCGCTCTGGAGAAATCAAGGCGAAAGTCACTGCGCGGATTCGCAAAGACACTATTTTCATGGTGCATGGTTTTGGCCACTGGGATAAACGCATGACCACAGCCTATGGTCAAGGTGTAGCAGACTCAGATTTGGCTTCCTACGAGGTAGAACCACACGTTGGCTCTATGAGCATGGGCTTGTCTCTTGTCAAGGTCGAAAAAGCGTAAGGAGAAAGAAAAATGGTCGCAAAGTATGTCATGCTTGCCGATACGGTTCGCTGTATCGACTGTAAAGCCTGTGTGATTTCCTGTCGAGCGGAGTGGGAAACCCCAATGGGTTATTCCCGTGATTGGGTCAAACAGGTAGAATTTATCAAGGCAAATGGTATGCCAGAGGTGATGTTGTTCCCGGGCCGCTGTCAGCATTGTGATGAGGCGCCCTGTATTGAGGCTTGTCCCTCTGGTGCAGCCTACAAGCGGGAAGATGGTATGGTCTTGCAGGATGATGCCATTTGTTCTGGCTGTGAGCTTTGTGTGCCGGCCTGTCCTTATGATGCGCGCTGGCTCAATCCAAAAACCAATACCATCAGCAAGTGTACTTTCTGTCAACCGCGTGTTGATAAGGGATTAGAACCCGCCTGTGTACAAACCTGTGTGGGCCGTGCCCTGATTTTTGGTAATATAAATGATCCCAATTCAGAAGTCTCACGTTTGTTGGCGGAAAAGGAATGGGTAAAACTGACCACCGACGAAGTGAATATTGGGCCGAATCATTATTATTACACGGCCGGTGAGGCAATTCCGGCTGAGGTGATGCCTAAGCTACATGATCGTCATCTCGCGGGTAAAGTCATGGAAAATGTGGTCAACCCGGCCGGCGTGATTGGTGTCGGTGGTATGGTATTGGCATTTCTAGGTGCCGGCGTGATGAAGCTGATTGGTCGACGCAATGAAGTCGGTACACACGAAAATCAGGAGGGGAAATAATCATGAGTGACACCAATACACCTCAAATGGTTAAGGTGCGGGAAAAGAAAACCATTTTCCTGCATTGGTTCAACGCAACCTGCTGGTTGTTGTTGCTTCTCAGTGGTTTTGGCATGATATCCGGTGACTTTGTGCGGTTGGCACCGGCGTTTTGGCCTGAATTTATGCAAGGGCTGTTCAACGGCAATGATAACTTGGTGTGGGTCCATGCCATTGTCGGGCTTGCTTGGGTCGCTGTCTTTGTACTGTTCGTCCTGTTGAACTTCAAAAGCGTTGTGTGGCCATTTCTGAAAAATGTCTTGGTCCTGACCCCAATGGCGGCACTGCGAGATACTTGGTCGATGGTGGTCACGTTGGCGCATTTGTTTGGGATCATGAAAAACACCCAAGTGCCACCGCAGGGTCGTTACAATGGTGCCCAACGCTTGCTAGGGACTATGATCATCTTCTGTTCCTTACTCCTCGCCGCCTCAGGTGCCTATTTATTCTTTGGCCCAATGGTGTTTAGTTTTGCAGACGATGCCCTGTGTGGCGCAATCTTCCGTTGGGCTTTAGTAGCACATGCGGCTTCAGTTTTTCTGGTACTCGTTGGGTTAGTAGCGCATATCTACTTTGCCGTGGTGGAAGAACGGGAAAGCTTGGAAGCCATGAAATCCGGCAATATCAGTGTAGACTTTATCAAACACCACAACGAACTGTGGTACGATGAACTGAAACGCGAAGGTAAAGTTTAACGGACGTGACAATACTTATGCAATCATACCAAGTTTTTGCCAAAACTTGGTTTGAGTGCATATAGTCATCCAGATAAATTCCGTACTAAACCTTCAAGGTTTGGCAAACCTTGAAGGTTTTTGTCAAGGACAAAACTTTTCTGGGCAACTACAGTAGGAATCGGTTTGCTTGAGTGTTTTTTACGTTTTTATTACCTCAATAAATCAAACGTTACGGATGGGGTTCTCTACCCCGTCCAGCCCAAAGTCCCGCCCAACAATATTGAGCAGGAGCAGGTTTGCAACAGGCGAATCAGGTTTCCATTACCTCAATAAATCAAACGTTACAGACTCAGTTGCAAACCCCGTCCCGCCAAAAATTATGCCTCTATATAGACGTTCAGAAAAATAGAGTAACGAAACCGTAAAGCGTTTTGGAAACGCTTTACGGTTTTTTACTGAAATAAATTTCTGAAAAACTATAGATGTTCAGACTATCGTCTGAACCGGTTTGCTTGAGTGTTCCTCACGTTTCCATTACCTCAATAAATCAAATGTTACGGACCGGGTTCTCTACCCAGTCTCGCCAAAAAGGTTTGCCAAACATTAAAGGTTTTATAGTATTCCAGTTCAATCCGTCCAAACTTTAGTTTGGTAGGCCCAAGATAAATCTTGGACTCCAGCCAAAATTATTTATCTGGAATACTATAGCACAAATTTTGGCACAAAAAATCAGGAGTAAACCATGAAAGCCAGACTAACAATGGTGTTTTGCCTCACTGCGCTAGCCCTTGCACCGGCCGAAGGGTGCCTGGCAAGTGCGGAAAGCGTCGCAAATATCAAATGCTTGGAGTGTCACCAACAAGTGACACCCAATGTGGTGGCGGACTGGAAAATCAGCGAACATAGCCGTGAAGGTATTACCTGTGCCCATTGCCACGGGTTGGAACACAACTATAAGGACGATGTCAGCAAAGTGCAGTTTCCGCAACCATCCACTTGCGCCAACTGCCATGAGGAACAAGTGAGCCAGTTTCGGCGCGGCAAGCACGCACTCGCTTGGGCTGCTATGAACGCTATGCCTACGACCCATAATCTGCCCATGGCTTTAACCACAGGCAATAAAGGCTGTGGCGGTTGTCATAAGATAGGCGAAAAATCGCCGCAAGAACTGGCAAAGCTGAAGGCCGAAGGCTCCGGCTATGGACATGCAGCTTGTGATTCTTGTCACACCCGTCACGCTTTTTCCAAAACCGAGGCGCGGCAGCCACAAGCTTGTCAAACTTGCCACATGGGCTTTGATCATCCCCAATGGGAAATGTATTCTGCTTCCAAACACGGTGTACGTGCCCTGTTGAAACAAAGCGGGGTGTTGCCCAAAACGGCTTCTGGCCCCACTTGTCAGACTTGCCACATGCAGGATGGCGACCACGAAGTGCGGACACCTTGGGGATTTTTGGCGGTGCGCTTGCCGCTGCCTGAAGATGAAGAATGGCGTAAAGACCAGATCACGATTCTCCAAGCATTGGGCGTTTTGGATCCAGAAGGAAAGCCCACCGCCCGGCTAGAACTGGTCATAGCTGCAGACGTGGCTCGTTTAACTCAGGAAGCTTTTGATAAAGAACGGAATAAGCTGTTGCGTGCATGCAGCCAGTGCCATTCCGAAAAATTTGCCAAGGGCGAGATGGAAAAAGGCGACGATATGATTAAAAGAGCCGATCACCTGTTGGCAGCCGCTATCCGGATTATTGCTGGCCTGTATAAAGATGGGATTATTCAGAAGCCTGAAAGTTATGCGTATGCTTTCCCTGACTTGCTGACTTTCCACGACGCGCCTCGTCCTATTGAGCATACGCTGTTTGTTATGCACCTGAAACACCGTATGCGGACTTTCCAAGGCACTTTCCACGCTAACCCGGATTATGCGTTGTGGTATGGGTGGAGTGAAATGGTCAGAGACTTGGCTGAAATCAAAGAAATGGCCGAGGTGCTCCGGGAAAAGTATACTGGAAGTACAACGGATTGACGGATTTGACGGGGTTCAACGTCAATGGAAATGCGAACGTTGTCAACAATAACCTCTTATTTATTTCACCCTTTTCAAGGGAACGAAGTATATCAGGCAAAACAGACAGCCGTTCGCAGTGAGAAGTGTTATACGAAAACAGTCATGCTGAAATGACTGAACGAACAAACCAACCATTAAGGGAGGAAGAACAATGAAGCAAACTTTGTCAGGCTTGATTGTTGCCAGCATGTTGGCAAGTGCACTGACCGTCAATGCCGCAGAACGCTCAGCGAGTTTGTTAAGTAATGCGTGCGCGGGCTGTCATGGCACAGCCGGCGCAAGTGCTGGTGACAGTATTCCCATCTTAGCGGGGCTGCCCAGCGAATATTTCCGCCGCACCATGCAGCGTTTTAAAAGTGGTGAACGTTATTCCACCATCATGGGCCGCATCGCACGGGGTTATAGCGACGCGGAAATTGATGCGATGGCAACTTTTTTTGAGGAACAAGAATGGCTCGCCGCTTCGCACAAACGGGACCCGAAAATGATCGCAAAAGGCAAGAAACTTCATAAGAAGAAATGTGCCCGCTGCCATCTGGGTGATGGGGGGTACACGGAATATCGGCTACCTCGTATTGCGGGGCAATGGGCTGATTATCTGCTGATTTATATGAAAAATGCCACTACGTCGGAATTTAAGCAACCACAGCCCCAGTTGATGAAAAAATCGCTGGAAGGGTTAACGGAAAGCGAACTGGCAGCACTGGCCCATTTTTACGCCGCACAACAGTAAAGTTGGAGGTTTTCCATGTCAAACATTACTCGTAGAAACTTTATCAAAGTCGTCGGCAGC
>QNER01000042.1 GCA_003646175.1 Candidatus Parabeggiatoa sp. nov. 1 | reverse complement strand
GCGACCGGATTCGTGCCAGCGGTTGGGACTGCTCAACCAGGACTCTAGTTGCAACTTTACCTAGTTGTCAACAGAGAGCGAATTACCTAATGATCAACTTTGAGTAGGTTTTTAGGAGCAGTATCATCACCACGCCACTTTCTTATGAAAGTTGGGTTTGGGCATTACCGAGCAAACTAAATCACCAAGCAACCCTGAGCTATCATTAGGCGAAGGGATAAAGGGTTGTGACGATCTTAGTTCATAGTTGTTGATATGTATGCTTCATTACGCATAATGTCAATAGTTGTCAATAGAATTGTTATACTATAACAATAGCGCTGCACGGATTGTTTTGTAAAAGAGAAACATTCGCATTTAGTGAGTTGGCTTTTTACTTGATGTTCTCGTTTTTTGGTTCCCCCTTTGCTTTGACAAAAGGGGTTAGGGGATTATTTTTTTCTAGCCCCTTTGACAAATAAGAAAACACAAATCACTACTCAAAAAGAAAACCTAAAAACGAGAACATCGAGTGTTTCTAAAGGATGTGGAAAAAATAACCTCCCGCGCCAAATAGTAAAGCAGAGCCACTGTATCCCAAAGGGCACCAAGAAATTGGGTGGGCTGGTTATTTTTTCTACATTTTCAACCAACCGTAGTGTTCAACAAGATGTTGTAGATAGTTCAACATCAATCGGATCACTACATAATTTATTTATTTGCTTTTTAACCTGACCTTTTAGGAGAAGATGATTATGACTCAAAAATGGTGGGCATTTGTAGCGGGCGCAGCTTTGCTGTTGCTACAAAGTGTCAGCATAGCCGCGGTTAACGCCCCGCCCAATAAGATATCGAAAGAGACTAAGGCCTGCATCAAGTGCCATAAGAAGAGAAGCCCCGGCATTGTTGAAGAATGGAAAAAAAGCCGGCACGCTGGTAAGTTTGTGGGTTGTTACGAATGTCATAAAGCAGAACCGGGTGACGATGATGCATTCGCCCACCAGACTAGGAAAGAAGGACTGCGTGGCACACACATTTCCATCATTGTGTCGCCTAAGGATTGTGCTAACTGCCACGAAAAGGAAGTCAAAGAATTTACTGACTCCCACCATGCTGCAGCCGGGCGTATTCTGGGTTCGATGGACAATCTGTTGGCTGAAGTGGTTGAAGGTAACCTAGGCATGGTGACTGAAGGCAGTCCTAATGGTGAATCCGCTGCGGTCGTCAATGGCTGTTGGCAATGTCACGGGACAATCGTAAAAGTCTTGAAAGACCCTGACACTGGCGAATTCACTGGGGCATTAGACCCGACCACTTGGCCAAATACCGGGATTGGGCGTTTTAACCCTGATGGTTCTAAAGGTTCCTGTACCGCTTGTCACTCCCGTCACCGCTTCTCTAGAGTTGTGGCACGCCAACCAGAAACCTGCGGTAAATGCCACATGGGGCCGGATCACCCACAAAGAGAAATTTACAAAGAATCCAAGCACGGCATCGCTTTCCGGTCACTTCGTGATGAGATGAACATGGACGCTCGCAAGTGGGTTGTTGGCAAGCACTATAGTGCCGCACCGACTTGTGCCACCTGCCACATGAGTGCCACCCGGGAACAAGAAGTCAGCCATGATGTTGGTCTGCGTATTTCTTGGACCAATCGTCCGGCGGTTTCTATTCGGCCTGAAGTAACCGATGCAAAAATGGGTTTGCCGGGTGCGGATATCAAATGGGATACACGCCGTGAGAATATGCAAGACGTGTGTTCTGCCTGTCACAGTGATACCTTTGTTGAGAATTTCTATATACAATATGACGGATTGATTGAACTCTACAACAACAAGTTTGGCATACCCGGCATGGCATTAAAACAGGCAGCCAATCCGCTGCTGAAACCGGTTAAGTTTTCCAATGAACTTGACTTTATTTGGTTTGAAATTTGGCATCATGAAGGCCGTCGTGCTCGCCACGGTGCATCCATGATGGGGCCTGATTGGACCCATTGGCATGGCACCTACGAAGTGGGCAAGCACTTCTATGCCAAGTACATCCCCAAATTGCAAAAATTGGCAAAGGCTAACTTGAAGTCCGAGGATCCGGCTAAACAAGAGGCTGCCAAAAAACTCGACGCACTGATTGATGAAGTGCTACACGACCGGTTCGTGATAAAGACGGTAACAGATGAGGATGGGGAGGAAGTCGAAGTAAGAAGTACTGGCCACCTGTGGTATATCGACAAAATGAGCGATGAAGAAAAAGCTGCCCGTAAGGAATCGATCGATAACTTCAACAAAAGATATGGCGACGCTGCCAAAAACTAAGGAATTGGACTTTGGACAAATTGCACTCAAAAATGTCTTGGCTAAATTGGGGCAAGTCTGAAAAATAGGTTTGATTTTTATCGGTTTTTCAGATTTTGTCCAAAGCTTAAACAAAACATTCCTTAAAATTAAAGCCCTCGTGCATTCAGCGAGGGCTTTTTTTTTGGCTAAAAAAGGCTTATCCCATATTTTTTTGATATGAGAATTTTGGATTGATTTGAGAGAGTCAGGTGAATCTTAAATTCCAAAGAAAGAAAATAGGTTTGATTTTTATCGGTTTTTCAGATTTTGTCCAAAGTTAAAACCGAACATTCCTTAAAATTAAAGCCCTCGTGCATTCAGCGAGGGCTTTTTTTTGTGCTAAAAAAGGCTATCCCCTAATTTTGGATTTATTTGAGAGAGTTAGGCGAATCTTAAATTTTGAATATTTGAATATTTGAATATTTGAATATTTGAATATTAAGAAACTTGAATATTAAAAAGGAGCAAACACCAAGAAACTCAAACCTGAGAGTTATTTTTTTGAGCGACGTTTTTTGACTGAAGAATAAATATTTAGGGCAAAACCGTAAAGCGGTTTCTAACTGAAATTATTATTCTTACAAACTATAGGAACGAAAAGTGAGACACCTGATTTAATATGTAATGAATAGCTAATATGTAATGAAGATCGAATGCGATAAATATTGGACTTGATAAAATTTCTTTGGTCGTCGAAATGACAAAGTGTCGCCACGATGAAGGGCTCCTCACTTCTCAACTCACCTAAAATATTCTTGATTGATTAAGTGTAGCAGGAGTCCAAACTTTAGTTTGGAAAGTCCAAGATAAATTTTGGACTCCTGAGCCAACTATTTTACTGAAGTACAGCTTCTTTTTTTACGGATGCTATCCCTCTGAGGGATAGTATCCGTTTAAGTGTCATCACTACTTTTACTGGACTACCGATTTTTTTAAAGCGGTTGTGCCTCAACGTCAATAGAAATGCGAACTTTTTCACCCTTTTCAAAGGAACGAAGTATACCAAACGAAACGTTTTTTCCGTTCAATTTTGGGTTCGGAAAAAACGTTATGGAGCCGGTTACAAACCGGCGCAAGCGGTATTAAGAGAGCAAGGCGTACCTTGCACGAGTGCGGGCAATATCCATCCCACATAAGTCACACTTGTTTAAGCAGAACCGGGAAGTGGGCGTGTCTAGGTAGGCAAGAATGATGTGCAAAGTGGATACGCGCTGTGTTCGCAGCCCTATACTTGCTCTTTATGTCTGCTGGGAATAAATAATGGGTAGTCCTGAAATGTGGGTGATATTTTTTAATTCCCCAGGTTTCACCTTTTCAGGCAAAAGTTTTTGCGCGCAAAAACTTTTGCCTGAAAGCCTATTCACATTTTCAGGCTAAAGTTTCGCTCCGCGAAACTTTAGCCTGAAAAACCCTTTCAGGGTTGTTTTGGTTGGATTTTTTCTGAAAAACCCTTTCAGGGTTGTTTTGGTTGGATTTTTTCTGAACAATCACTTTGGTGTTTGTCAAATCACCGCCAGATGTCGAAGAAATGGAAAGGGCTGCCAACCCCGAAGGGGTTGAATGTGAATAGCCCCAGGTGAAACCTGGGGGGGAAAATATCACCCACATTTCAGGACTACCAAATAATGTACTATTCACAATTGTCAAACCTTCAAGCACGGCTGACTTAATCTCATCATCGCCGGAAAACTCGCCAAGTAATGTATATTCACCGTTTGAAAATGTATAGACTTCAACCACTCGAAATTTTGGGTTAACAATTCAATATTCGGGAACACCAACTTCATTTCAATAAGCTTTTCTCAAGATATTGAGCCACATCGGCCTTAACAAAATCAATCCGTAAAATCAGGAAAGAAGTTGTACTTCCAGTATAACAAATAAGACATCGGGTTGAACCGGGCGAGTCTTTTCAGGCAACCAGCTTTTTATCACATCATCTTAAGCAATAGGCTAATAGAGTACAACGAATTTAGAAATAAACGAATGGGGAAATTGATAAGGGTCGAAGAAAAATTAACTTCCCCCTTGATTGGGTTTAGTGCCCTTTAGGGTACTTGAGCTATTAGACAACTGCTTTAGCAGTTGGCGGAAGTTATTTTATTTGTTAGCCGATCCTAAGGTATATTCGTTTATTTCCCAATTCGTTGTACTATCATCTCACCCTACACTCACCGCTGCTAGCGGAAAAACAGGTGAACAGCGATGTTGGCTTAACGATATTGATATTGACTTTGTTGGCTGTACGGGAATGTTGGAAATAAATAATTCCGTTAATTCTTCTAAAATCTCTGCGGGCGGATTACCTAATAATCCCAGTGCAATCATTTTTTCGGCCTCTCGATAATCTTCAAAATTTAAGGCCAGACTCGCAGCACTTCTGAATAAAACCGAACGTGTCGGCTCAATGTCATAATCATTTAATAAGCGCATCGCCGCTTCACGTTCATATTCATACGCTTTTAAAGAGAGTTGCTTAACCTTGTCTAATTCACCTTGTATTCGGGCAACAAAAGCGGATTGTGCAATCTCCATAGCCTTTGAATGTAATTCATTGACTTCATTGACTTTGTCATATTTTTTCATTTTAGCAGTCTGTCTTCAATCTAACTCTGTATTAGGAGTGCAAGGCGTACCTTGCATGAGCCTGTTTAAACGAGTTATCCGGTAAATCTATAACATAATAACAAGATAGCTTTTTATTGGCTTGCGAAAAAAGTCACTAAACGAAACGAGTTAAATGAGAGTCTCTATCTTATTGATAATAAACATCAACACGTTAAATTTCAAATGTCAAATGATTTATGATTCGCATGACTCAACGAGTACCAAAGCACAACCGTCCACTGACGAAACAATTTGTTTATTTCGTCAATTCGTTGTACTTTTTTTGGGCCTATTCGGAAGGTGGGCGCGTTTAGGTAGGCGTTTGGAATGTACAACAAGTAGGGTGGATTAACGCAGGAGCCGTATCTGCCTTCTTTTTAGTATCCGGTAGATTAAGCCAGCGTATCCACCCCACGCTTGCTTGCTATGCTTGCTTAATTCCCTAAAACGAAAGCGGACTTCACTTGAATTTCTTTAATAGCCCAGTTCTTCAACTCTTGGGCTGAGTCCAGTAAATAAGAATCACCTATCTGGATCACCCATTGTGCTTTTCCAGTTTGCTTATTTTTTCGCTTATATTTTTTCGCTTTCAGTTCAGGATACGCTGTGTTTATTCGATTAACTTCATCTTGAACTGACTCTGTTGACCTAATCCCGTAAGTTCCAACAATGACCACCTGATCCCCACCTTTCAGTTCTGAGAAAAAGGCACCAATTTTTGTTGTTGGAGATGGTGATACTGGTGGTTTTATTGACCAGTTTGATCTGATTTCTACCGGATACACATCTGGTATATTTTGTTTGACAGTTTTTGTCACAATGTTGGCAGATTCTTGTGAATAGAACCCCCCCACATGGACAGCCCAATAGTTTCCCTTTTTGTCCCAAAAATACCCGCCTCCTAATTCTGGATACTGTGTTTTTATTTCTTTTAATCGAACTTTCGCTTGGTTTTCGCTTTTTTCAATTTATCACTGATTTTTTGTGCAAATTCCTGTAGCACTCGTGCTAAAGGCCATTGTGCTTTGTCTTGCAAATCAAAAAAAATCGGGTGATAACCGCCTTCTTTGGGTAATTTGGCCTCCAATTCTTGTAACACCGACGTTTTGCCAATACGCCGTTGCCCATAAAGTACAATAGCGTTTTCTTCAGGATGGCGTAAAACGCGCAACACATCCCGCAGGACATCAGCCCGCCCAATAAAAGCGGGACTGTCTCCAACGGGATTGCCAGCAACATAAGGATTTGTTGAAAACATCATAATTAATTAATTTATGAAAAAGCTCTAATCAGTCCTTCGGTAATACCAGCCGTAATAGAACGCCTTATACTTTCTAGCCGATCTCCATTTGCTGATAACACTTCGCCTTTTTGGGAGTTTAACCAAGTTTCATAAGATGAATTGTTCAATTCGCCCGAAATTTCACGATTTAATTTATCAGCCACAAAAGGTAAAAAAAACGCCCTTCTGTATTCGCCAGCCACCATGAACAATCTCATCTTCTGCTAAAAAACCGTACCTTTCCAGATCATCACGTTCCCGTTTCAAATGCGTTACATGATGAACCCGTTTGTTTTTATCCAGTTTTAGTCTGACTGGCATTGAGGGTGGGTTTGTAAGTGTATTCATCTGCATTAGCGCAACCGAGCTAAAAACTTTGAGCATGTTCAATGACCAAGATTCCCAAGTCTGGTTCAGTTTATCGAACACTTTGCTACAAAACTCTTGCGCGACATGTTGTCGTCGTTGGCTAAAATCATCGCTTTTATCACCATCTTCGTAGGCATCCCATAGCACAGAGGCGGCCATTTGTAACAGGTAGGGATGTCCCCCCGCAATCTCCGTAATAAAACGGCAATCATCCGCAGTGAAACGATCATCAGCCAAGCGCAACAATTTATCTATCTCAATTTCTGCTAACGGCCCTAAAATCACTTCATCCATAAAATTAAAATAAGGCGAGCCGGTACGATTGAAATGTTGCGTCTGGTGATTGAGTTGGCTCAATGAAGTATTGCCGGTAATCAGCAATGCCAATGCGCCTTTACTCAAGCTCGTTAGTTGCCGAAGGCAGCCAAAAAACTCGGTACTATTCAAAGTCTTATGGTGCAATAGCGCATCAAACCCATCTAGCATTAATACCAAGCGTAAATTGGCTTTTTTGATTTCGGCGATGAGTTTTTCTAGAACATAATTACCAAATTGATTGTCTTGACAGACTTGATAGGCTTCAGACAGTGCCGGGGCAATATCGTCGGTGCTGATACGCGCTTGCAGTGTCCCCAACGCACCACGCCAAAACTGTGCTTGATCAAATTCAGCACCCAAGCTGCCAACATCCAAATAAGAAAAAACCAAGTTGGCGGCCTTGTCACCATAAAGCGTTGTTTGTAGCTCCGAATCACTCACATATTGTAATAGTGAGGTTTTGCCACAGCGAAAAGGCCCTGTAATCGAAGTGGATTCGCCAGCATTGATGAAGCGCCCGACAATGCGCCGTAGCTCGCTTTTGCGGCCCCTAAAATGTTCAGGTGGCACCGGATTACCGTGCAAGAATGGATTATAATGCGACATCTCAATTAACCTATAAATAAATAGTCTATGTACAGGACAAAAATGATAACCAATTGATTTTATAAATGTTCAGTGATGCTATCGCTTTTGAACGTATCACTAGGCTTTGGAATTGACAGCCCTCATTTGGGTTGTGTACAAAACTTAACGTCAAAAATATTGATAACGGCGGTATATTTTTTGAGTGAGACTATCGCCAAAAAAAGCGATAGCATCACAACTTCAACACGTATGCTACCACAAAGCCGCCGCGCAAGTACAACTCATTTTACTTGATGAACAAGTTTGTAAATTGTTGATTTAAAAATAAATAATATTTTGTGTCTAAACAGTTTTGTGCCTAAAAAAATAATTAAAAATCAATTATTTGCATATATAAAACTCAAACTGTGATTGCCATAAAGCCAAATAATTTCAAAAAGAACATTGATATCCCCATTCGCTCAATATTAAATTATTGAAAAACAATAAAACGATACCGGCATTTTCAAAAACCAAAATTTAAATGTGTCAGTTCGTAGGGTGGGCAACTTCTTTTGGTTGCCCACCAAAATCTGTCGTAGTCGTAGGGTGGGTTGGGTTTTTGGTTGCCGGCCCCGAAATATGTCTTATAGACGTTTAGAAAAATATTGAGGGCAAAACCGTAAAGCGTTGCAAAAACCTTGAAGGTTTCTAACTGAAATTATTTATGTCTCTTTTTATTAAGCGAATGGTAAGTAAAAATCGGATGTCTAATAAAAATATAGGTAAGGATATGAAAGGGATTATTGCGGTTTTGTTGATAGTGTTGGGCGCGGTTACAGAAGATGTCAGGGCAGCTACTAATCCGTGTTATCTATCTAATGAAGAATACGAACAACTCAACTCACTTTCAACCCGTGAATTGATTATCAAATTACAATCGGTGGAAATCTCCTATAAGCGAGCCGGTGCAGCTTGTATTTTGGGAAAACGCAAAAACGGTAAAGCGGCCGTCGAACCACTTATTCAACAGTTGGATGACTGGAATAACAATATACGCCGAGCTGCCGCTTTAGCCTTAGGCCAACTCAAAGATTCTCGTGCCATCAAACCCCTGATTCAACGGTTAGCGGATAAAGAAAGTGAGGTACGATGGGCCGCCGTTTCAGCCTTAGGCCAATTCAAAGACACTCGTGCTGTCGAACCGCTCATCCAACGGTTAGGGGATAAAGATTCTAGTACACGCCAAGCCGTCGCTTCAGTCTTAGGGCAACTCAAAGATTCCCGCGCCGTCGAAGCCCTCATTCAACGGTTGGGGGATAAGCATCCGGCCGGTATGCGCCAAGCAGCCGCTTCCGCCTTAGGGAAAATCAAAGACCCTCGCGCCGTTACCCCCCTCATTCAACAGTTGGGGGATTATGATTTGGGCGTACACGAAGCGGCCACTTTAGCCCTGGTCGCCATTGGTGATCTGGCCGTAGAACGCCTTATTCAGCGGTTGGGGGATGAAGATTTAAAGGTGCGCGAGGCAACCGCTTCAGCGTTGGGGCAATTTCAGGATCGCCGTGCTGTCATCCCCCTTATTCAATGGTTGGCAGATAAGCATTGGAAAGTGCGTGAAGCCGTTGTTTCCGCGTTGGGTAAACTTCAAGATCGCCGTGCCGTCAAACCTCTGATTCAACGGTTGGCAGATGAACATTGGACAGTGCGTGAGGCGGCAGCTTCGGCCTTAGGGGGACTTCAAGACAGTGCTGCTGTCAAACCTCTCATTCAACGATTGGGAGATGAGCATGGAAAAGTGCGCGAGGCCACTGCTTTAGCCCTAAAAAAACTTGGTGAACCTTTGGGCTGGCTAGTTGTCAAAGCTTTGCTGAATGACGACGAAGCCAGAAACAAACTTGCCGAAAAACCAGATATTCGCGCCATCGACCCCCTCCTGACACTCTTAGAGAATGGACAGCTAGATAAGGAAGTGCATCAAGCAGCCGCTGAAGTACTCGTCGCTATTGGTGAACTTGCGGTCGAACCCTTCATTCAACGGTTGGAGAATGAAGATGACAGAATCCGTCAAGTTGCCGCTAAATCCTTAGGCAAAATCCAAAATCCCCGCGCCGTCGAACCCCTGATACGACGGTTAGGGGATCGGAACGACGAAGTACGCCAAGCGGCCGCTTTAGCCTTGGAAAAGTTTGGGGAACCATTAGGCCGGTTGATTGTCAATGTCTTGCAAAATAACGAAGCGGCTCGGCAACAACTCGCTGACAAACCAGACCCCCGTGCGCTAGAACTCCTTATTCAACGGTTAAGTGATAAAGGTGAAAATAAGCCAGTGCGCCAAGCCGCTGCTTTAGCCTTAGGCCAGATCAAAGACACCCGCGCCGTCGCACCTCTCATTCAACAGTTGGCGGATAAAGAATCTGAGGTGCGCCAAGCGGCCATTTTAGCCTTAGGCCAGATCAAAGACACCCGTGCCGTCGAACCCCTCATTCAGCGGTTAGGCGATCAAGCGTCTGAAGTGCGCCAAGCGGCCGCTGATGCCCTCCAAATAGTCGCTAACCCCTTGATTCAGTCTCCATTTTCTTATTTAACTTTGAGTTATTCCGTTGAAATTCCTTGGTCCCCAGCTTATTGGCAAAAGACTTTTTCAATCGAACGGCCCAACCAAGTCGTCATCAACATTATTCAGTTCAGCCTTCCATACTGGTTTTATCTGCTTATCGTTGGCATAACAATACCTTTAGGACTCATGGTAGCTCAGATGATTTTGGGAATACTCGAAAATCACTTTTCCAGCACATTCCTATTCATTAACCGGCTACTTCGTCCCACCTTCACGAGGGTAGTGATCTTACCACCCATTATTGCCCTATTGAATGTATTTGTTTTTATAGCACTTGTTGCCATAAATCCTTGGATAATAGGAATCATCGGGATAATTTTTCTTATATTAGCTTTCAGTCAGAAGACTTATACGTTTATTTTTTTTAGCATTCCACTTCCCCTCGCAACCTATCTCTTCGTTAACATGACATGGGCTGTTGCCAGTGCCTTGCTTCTAAATGGCTTAATCGTTATTCTAGTATTATTGTTCATTGGCTACTTCTTGGGATTTCTTATTGTTCTGCTGACTCAGCGCTTTCGGCACTGGCTCAATGCCCGCAAAATGGCATCATCTTGGGTTTGCCAAGCCGATGGCACTCGCATTTGTATAAGCCCCAGCCTTCCGTGGCTAGTACGCTGGAGTGGACGATTCTTAGCGGTGGAAGTGCCCCAAAAGCATGACGATTTTGCTGACTACTTTGTCTGTCGTACCTGCGGCAAGAACCGCAAGAAACAGGCCTTCTATACCGGCATTGAGCACATCACTGGGTTTATTGCGAATACGACCGTGCCCCAAAAGACTTACCGAAGAAAAAACGGCCAGTTCTTTCTCGCTGTCAGCCTCTTTTCAAACACCGAACGCAAAGCCCGCAGTGCCGATATTGACCAAATGGTAATACGACATAAACCACTTCCTGATCAAACCATGGATTATGATTATGCTGTCAACGCGGTGCTCATCGCCCTAAGCGATGATCACAATCGAACGCGCCCGTTGAAACAAGTGCCAGTAACGCTTCACGGCAATCCGCCGCTGTCTGAAAATACGCGTCGTATTTTGGCTAATCAATTTGGTCAAATAAAAGAGATTCACTGAATTCACGTAAAGAGGCAAAGAACGTAGAAGTAAGGCAACTCCCAAATAATAAAATAATTTTGGCAGGAGTCCAAACTTTAGTTTGGCAAGCCCAAGATAAATCTTGGACTCCGAGCCAAAACCTTTTTCATTTTGGCAGGAGTCCAAACTTTAGTTTGGCAAGCCCAAGATAAATCAGTTGTATTGATGGTATTGGAAACCTATGTACAGGACAAAAACGTGTTCAAGTCGTGATGCTATCGCTTTTTTTGGCGATAGTATCACTCAAAAAATCTACCGCAGTTATCAATATTTTTGACGTTAAGTTTTGTACACAATCCAAATGAGGACTGTAAATCAAAGCCGCTGCGAGCCATGGATTTTGATCCGTCTCTGTCCGCTTTAGCATTTTCGTTAGTTCATTCCAGCCGCCGTAAAGTCATGGGGGAACGATTCTATCCCGAGATCGGTGCGTGTTTACTACCAGCCAGAGCCAATTTAATTAGTAAAGCGGTTCGCTACGGCTTCATTAAGCATGGACGCTCATTTTGCTAATCGAAGCCCCGTCGACACTACTTCTAGGAGTCTGTCGGACTTGTTGAGTTAAATATATTGATTAATAAGTGAATTTTAAAAAGGTTCAAAAATTAATAAATCAATAAAAACAAGAATTTAGTGATTAAGTCCGACAGACTCCTAGCGCAGTAAAGCGGAAATATAAAGACCACCTCAGCCAACTGCGTTGGCGTTAGGGTGGTATCGATACTGAAGCGAAACTGTACCAGTGATACTATCGCCAAAAGAAGCGATAGCATCACTAAACACTTATAAAATCAATTGGTTATAATTTTTGTCCTGTACATAGATTGGAAACGGTGAATGTCATCGCGATTCATACTAAGGATCAAAGAAAAATTAATTTCCCCAAAATAGGTACAGTGCCCTTTAGGGTACTTTAGCTTTTAGACAACTGCTTTAGCTGTTGGCGGAAGTTATTTTTTAGCCAATCCTAATCCGTGCTCCATCCATTTTCGGGTAGGCTGTTGATTTTAAGCGGAGAAAGGGTTTAAACGTGTTGCCTATTTTCATTTCGAGGATGGTGGGCAAGCGGGCGTTAAGATTCTCGACAATGTTTGAGAAAGTAGCGCCCGCTTACCCACCCTACGAAACTGAACTTGGCTCACCTATTAACCAGCCGCAAAGCCCCTGGCTATATTAACGTCGCACCTTCGGTGCGAAAGCCCCAACGGGGCGTATTATTATAGCCAGGGGCAACGCCCCTGGTTGATAGGTTTCAAAAACGTCGAAATCGATTTTTACCCGTCAATAGAACATTAACATAGCACTAGAACGAAGCAAAATCATTTTCAATTGAAAGTGCGGTTGTCGCGGGACGTAAGACGACCGGATTACCTTCAGCCACGAGCGTAATGGGAGATGAGAGAAGACTCAAAGCCTTGGTATCATAACCAAGGTAACCGAGGCTGCCATTCACGCTGATCTGAAGTGGACAGTACTTACCTGCCGCAAGGAGTAACTCTGGTTCGGCAAAAAGTGCCATAAGCGCAAAAATGCCTTGTAAATGTGCGGCACTGGTTTTTATCGCATCAATGGGTGATAATTTTATATCCAAATAACGTTGGATAAGAGATAGAACTAATTCACCGTTGGTTTTCGTCTCAAATTCATACCCCAGTGCCCACAACTCGTTCCGGATGTCAGACAAGTTGTCGATAACGCCATGATAGGCTACCGCCAAACGTTCAGTCGTGTAGAAATGCACAACAGAACCGTTTTTCTCGTATTTGGCACTTTCTGGCTGCATGTAAGCGATGCCCAAGTGTCCAGAAAACGACTGTTTTTGCAAAAGGTGTTGCAAATCCGGTCCAGTTCCTTGTGTGTATTGGTGCCGGATGCGCCTGTCCATTAAGGTGGCGACACCAACTCCCTCGAAGTTGCCATATTCTCCCTCCAAACGCTGCAATCCTTGGAGCATACTTGGTATCACATCTTGAGTGTTCCAGGTACTAAAAATATTTTTTAACATAACAAATTGTCCCCTTGTAGATATAAGACTTGCGATTGTCGAATAAATCACCTGTGGATAAGGAAGCCTCAGATTCTTGAGTTCCTTGAAAAGTGATAGAAGCCAACTCTTTTTAAGCCTACCTTACCCACTGGACCTAATTAATTTCAGTGCCAGCCTTATTAATAGGGGCCAAATTTTAAAAAACAATCACCTAAACAAAAAATATAATAAATTTATTTTGGTACTTGGAGTTCCAGGGGCGTTGCCCCTGGCTAAATGGGAAGGAGTACAAGGCGAACCTGGTACCAAAAACGGCCAAAAATTCTCAAAAATTCTCAGGAGTACAAGGCGAACCTTGTACCAAAAACGGACAAAAACACCCCAGCTTCACAGCAATCCGCCGCTACCTGAAAATACTCGTAGTTCGTATTTTAGCGAATGAATTTGGTAATATAACGGCCGTTCAATCACCCTTTCGTGCAAGTTAACCTTGCACTCCACCGTGTCATTTAGGGCATAGTTATGATGATAAATGCAGCACAATTGATTTACACTAATGTCGAAAAGGAACAGTCTCCACAAAATATAGGTGGCTATCAAACGTTGTTTTATACTCGTGAGGTTCTTAATGAGGATGAAGTTGAGCTGATTGAGCAACGGTTGTTATATTATCCAGCATTCGATAATCCCGTGAAAAAGGTTTTCTTTTCGTTGGAAACTGGCAAAGTGGCGTTAGCTCAAATAGTCGCGTTACCGGGGGTGGATTCACGCGGCCGAAAAGGGCGTTATCTAGCTCATGCGCTAATTTTTGCCGAAAACGAGTTTATCAAACAACAGGCGGAGCCGATTTCAGTTCTCAACCATTTTCGTTTTTTCCGCACGGTGGAAGAAGCTTTGGCGCAGGGCGCATTTGCAACCGGCCATATTGCACCAGTTAACGTGGAAGTGGGACAAAGGCCGAATACCACCGCTGCTAAACAGTGGGACACATTTGGTTTAGAATGGCTGGCACTTTATGCACTGAAGGCCGAGAGTTTGGCTAAAGAACGCAACGCGTTAGCTTTTATCGGTTCTCCGGCTGAAGTGGCGCAGGCACTGGAAGTGGCATTGTTGACAGTGCCATCGGCTTTGCGAACCCAATGCAGTTTTGACAGTTTTTTTTATAAGTGCAATTTTGTCGCGACTTATTTTTGGGCCGTCGGTTTAGTAGAAAAACCGGCAAATGGGCGGTTTATCCAGATTGATGTCACCGGCCGTGAATTTCTGGAAAATGTGACACTTTCTGCCAAAACGGCATTTGAACGTTGGACGGTTTCAATGTTGCGAACCGAGCATCTGGATGACATTGTACAGAACAAGGAACTGGCTTTTTCCCTGTGTGCTTGGCTTGAACAAAAATTATCGGTGCTGGCACCGCCAGAATCCGTGCCAGAAGATATTTTGACCAGCGTATTCAAAGTGAATCCCGATCCCTTAAAAAAACGGGTTTATGACAGTTTGGCTCAAACGTTACCACCGATATTGGTGGATAAACTATTGAATGATTTCAATTATTTGGAAGCCAGCAGCGCACGTTATGCTGAATTACGCCATGGTTTTGCGATAGAACCGCTGTTGGAGTTGTTGTTTCCAGCATTGACAAACCCCAATGCCAAAAAGCCTCAACAGCCTATTATCACCGCTTTGGATAAGGTTTTAAAACAAGCCAAACACCGGGAACTGGAAATGCTGTTAAGTGGTTGGACCGGCAAAGTGGATGTTTTACGGACTAGCCTCAACCAATTGACTGAAGCAGAATATCGGGCGTTTGTCACACGACTGTTACGCTGTGAGGTTTTGCCACCTCTGAGCCTGTTAGTGCCGGGGCGAGGTTCGGTTTTTGTGAATAGTTATCTTGAGAATAGAACCGTGCCGTCAGCGTTTATAGTGGATTTGGTCAATGCCCTGTTAAACAATGGGGAGGCAGAGGCGGTGACACCGCTTGCGCCTTTGTTAGCGGGTTTAACCTCCAGACAACGACAGACATTACAGAAAAAGGTTGCCGCTTATGAAAAAGGGGTAATTCCTCAAGCTTTTACCGCTGCGCTGGAAATCGCCTTAAAACCAAACACAGGGGGCAGTATGTTGACGGGGATAAAGTCTTTGTTTGGATTGTCAAGAAAAAAACGCTAAAGACGCTAAAGACGCTAAAGACGCTAACAGGTTAAACTCTTGCGTCTTTTGCGCCTTTTGCGCCTTTTGCGTTTATTTTTTTCAGCTACCGATAAATTCTAAAGGATTCGGATATCGTTAGTTGAAATCCTTTTTTATAACCAATCCTTGTAGTTATCGCGAAATTGGTATGAAATACAAAACAGATCATCTTAACCTTGGCGCGTGGCAAACGCACTCGGTAGTTAACGGTCCCGATGAACGCTTTGTGTTATGGTTGCAGGGATGTCCCCGGCGTTGCCAAGGTTGTATTAATCCGGAATTTCTTGCCATTGAACCCAGCCATGAAATAGCGGTTGACGAACTGGCGGAAAAGATTCTGGCGGTTTCAGGCCTAGAAGGTGTCACTTATAGTGGGGGGGAACCGTTTTTACAGCCAGAGCCGTTGTTCAAACTCAGCACACATTTGCATGCTGCCGGATTGGGGATTGTGTGTTTTACCGGTTATACGCTTGAAGCACTACAGGCACATTCGGATAGTTGGATACAGCGTCTTTTAGCGCAAATTGATTTACTGATTGACGGGCCTTTTGAGCAAGAAAAGGTTGCGTCTTTGCGCTGGCGTGGCAGCCATAATCAACGGCTGCATTTCTTAACCGAGCGGTATTCAAAGTATTCTACACAGCCAGAAACCTCTGCCACCGAAGTTGAGTTGGTGATGACAAACAATGGTGTGATGGCTTCTGGCTTTTGGCCGGCAAATTTTTTGGAACGTCTCACAAAAATCATGGAGCGTTAGTATGTTATGTCCTTTTTGTTTATCAAACGTTAAGTTTCAGAAAGAAAAACAGGGTTATTTTTGTCCAAAGTGCAAAGAAATTGTGTCGGCAAAATATGTCAGTGATTATCGCCGTTTTCCACCCGTGGTGTTAAGCACTATCGGCTTTCGTGGGCATGGCAAAACCGTTTATCTGGCTTCGCTGTTTCATGCGTTGCGACGAATGGATTTGCCAACGCATTGGCCAGATTTCTATACGATGGCCTTAAGCGATGAGAGCCTAGATACGTTGGATGAAAACGCCAAGATTTTGGAATCTGGCTATCTTCCTGATTCTACACCGAAAAACTTCCCCAAACCGACCATTGTTCAGGTGGGCAAAATACCTTTCCAGCCAGATTCCACGTTGCTTTGTTATGATACCGGTGGCGAAAGTTTTGAGAAAGGCAGTCAGATAGGCAAGTATGCATCGTTTGTGTCTCACAGCCAAACGGTTCTGTTTTTGCTCAGTATTCCTGATTTGCGAAAAACCACCAACAATATCGTCAGCGAGATGGAAAGGTTGTTGACGGTTTATATTAATGGCGTCAGTGAACTGGGTGGCGATACCCGGCAACAACATATCGTCGTCGTTTATACCAAAGCCGATGAATGGGTACAATCTCTTTCCTCGCGCTATCAGGATTTAAAAGAATATCTGGCGTTGGGGACAATTGAAGGCTTATCTGATCACAAAAACTACAGGCGGCGGTTGTATAAAATATCCCAACGTTTACAAGAACTTACCAATCAGCATTTAAAAGCCGGTAATTTTGTAAGTACTGCCAAAGCCAAATTTGCCAGTCTGCGGTTTTCCATCATTTCCGCGTTGGGTTCATCTCCGGTGGGTGGTGAACTTTCTGCCCAAATTACTCCACGCCGGGTGTTAGATCCGTTATTTTGGATCATGGAAAAACAGCAACCGATATGGCGACAAGTGTGGCGGTATTATCGGTTTCGGTGATAGTTGCTTAGGGCGCATTCCAATTTTCCGGGTAATTACCTCAAAAACATGAAAGTCTTGATTTGATTAGGTTTGAGATTTTACTCCGATTTTGAAAATCGCGTCAATTTGTACAAAAACGTGTTCAAGCCGTGATGCTATCGCTTTTTTGTGGCGATAGTATCACTTCTTTGTACAAAAACGTGTTCAAGCCGTGATGCTATCGCTTTTTTGTGGCGATAGTATCACTTCTTTGTACAAAAACGTGTTCAAGCCGTGATGCTATCGCTTTTTGTGGCGATAGTATCACTTCTTTATACAAAAACGTGTTCAAGCCGTGATGCTATCGCTTTTTGTGGCGATAGTATCACTTCTTTAT
>QNER01000041.1 GCA_003646175.1 Candidatus Parabeggiatoa sp. nov. 1 | reverse complement strand
TAAACAGATATTTTAGCGCAAAGGGCTTACGCTGCGGATTGCCCCTACATGGCATTGCGTAGGGGCAATCCCCCGCGCAAGCCCCATTTCAAAATACACGAAAATTTATGCTTCAGTACTTATATAGCTAAACTCGTTGTTACCATTGTCAATTTAACTATTGTCTGGACTCAACCCATTGTCAGTTGAAGTTTTTTTATTGTTATTGCAAAACTGGACTCCGTTTTACCGGATACTATCGAGTTATCCGCGCGCGTCGCGGGGAACGGTAATGCGTTTGCTTTGGCGTACGCCGAGATTGCGGTTCATCCGCACGCGTCGCGGGGAACGTATTATCATAACTTATTGTTTAAAAACCAAACAATACTATTTATTTTTTTACCACGGGTTTTAACCTATTAATTATGCCAAAAATTTCCGATATTGGCTTTTTCAGCCGATCCAATGGAATATCACGAAACCCACGTTCAGCGAATGTTTATCGTCGGCTTCGACGGCCAGAAAGTTTTGGACATAAACTAATGGGTTGCCCTATATATGTAAGAAAAATTAAATTTTTTTAATTATTTTACACCCAAAAGCGGGCTTGTCAACCTCTGTAAATTAGTGGTGTAAAAAATTCATCCAATTCCCAATTCCCAATCCCCAACTCTTTGTTTATTGTTATAACTATCTGAAGTGAAACGCACATCAATTGAAGAACTTTCCACCACAAATCTTTCGTTGATTTGATAGAAAAACGTTCCAACTGGATTTCCATTGCTGTCGGTAATCGTTATAACATCCACGTAATCGTAGTATGTTTCTTCGGATACAATCACTACTAAAGCACTAGCCCCCGGAATTGATAACGTCTCGTTTATGTCCGCATTATGAGGATAGGGGTTGCCTGTGCTAAAAGTAGTGGCAGCTTGTGCCATAACAGGCCAGAAAACCAAAGTGAGCGATAAACCTATCACCCTAACAATAGGTTGAAGCGTTCTTATTCGCATGTTGTCCTCCTTAATGTAAAAAATTCTTATAGCTGATTGATATGGGAAAGTCAAATTGCAGAATGATTGTCGCTTAGCGCCTATTACTTAAGTTGAGTTGAGTACAACTTCTTTCCGAAATAAGCGAATGAATTAATCCAAATTTAAATTTAAATACCAAATGCATCTTTCCAAGTACGATTGAATCTCTTAGTGAATGTTTCATCATCAATATACGGAGAGACGCATTCCCATTTTCCGGGTTAATAACTACAAGGATTGTATTTGAAAAAAGGATTTATTAAAAATGATTTTTGGGTACCCTCAATTGTCGCGGTTTTATGCATACCTCAGAGTCTCTTGAAATCCGTTGTGAAAAAAATTCCCTAACCTTAAAAGAAATCAATCCTTTCCCCGCTTAAACACTGCGGGGACAAGCTTAATAAATCCCTTATTATATACAATCCTTGTAGTTAAGGTTTTGGATTTCAATTTTGTTACCTAGCCCCAACCTTCAAAACAATAAGGATTTAACACTGCCTTTTTCCATAAACGATCACGTTCATTTTTGCTCAGATTGGCTTCATCACAAACATTCAGCCAATGATCATGGATTATAGAAATTGAGGTATTAATAATCTCTTTGGCTTCTCTTTCTGCCAGCATGTAAGTATCGCAAATAGACAGCGCATTAGCCAGTGTAGAATGATTGCCCTGTTTTCCGGCAAGAGTAATGGCTTGAGTGGCTTCTCGCCCCGTTCTGGTTTGCGGGCAAATATCATAAGCCGGTGTCAGGCTCAAGGCGATTCCGTCCCAAAAAGCAGCAGGATTTCTGGCATGATCATCCGTGTTACCTAGCAAAATATTGAAGACAATACGTTTGTATATTTCATGTAATGAATTGAGAGGTTTGTCAAATTGATGGCGTATTAATTCGGCAAGTTTTTGATAACTGGCGTAACGGGCTTCCATTTCATTTAATTTCAGCAGGCGGGGGCCACTGAGCATTAGACGAGGTTCAAAAAACCATCGTGTGCGATTCGGTCAAAACGTTTTACCCACACTTTTCCGGTTGATTGTTCAAGTTGAACCTCAGCGACATCAATACTGGCCATTTGCGCCTGTTTCATTGCGATATATTCTGCTTTTACGACATCATAGTAGTCTGTCGATGAACTGAACTTAGCAATGTATTGCGTGTGGCTGTCACTCATCAGTGCTTTGGGTCGTGCGCCGCCTACACTGGAGCCATGCAATAAAGCGTGATCTAATTCTGGTGGCAACGGTTTCCCGGCTTCTATCAGTTGTGCAGCTTGCAATAAGTCTTGCAATTGAGGCAAAGACGATTCCCTGGCTTTATAATCTGTACTGCTTTGCTGAAAATATAGTGCGCCAATCCTGTGACTACCGGACAGTAGCATATAGTCCAGTTCGCTAAGGCTTAAATATGGGTATTTATAGTGAATCACGCGCTGCCCCCACGCATCCGGCGCGGCATCTCTAAGACATGAATGAATCTCATTGAGGCCTTCAGGTTCAAAGGTGCCGCGCACTAATGCAAGATCGCTTCAGTATCGATACCACTTCAGCCAACAGCGTTGGGCAGTTGTATGAAAGCTTGTCTGAGGCTAAAGCCGACTAACCCTCTTTGGTAGTACCCTGATACGTACTTGAGCTTTTAGACAACGGCTTTAGCCGTTGGCGTTGGGGCGGTATCGATACTGAAGCGAAACTGCACTAGGGGTAATTCTATTGGCGATAGAGAAATAGAATGTTCATTTTCTAGGTAAGAACGACCATAGACAAAATGGTATTTGTCTTCAATAAAGCTCATTTTACCGGCAACGACTGGCTCAGGGCATCTGGGCAACCAGAGCCAAACAAAGGCTTGTGAGGCATTAGAAATCATTATCAAGTTCTACCTTTTTGCTGACTCGCACCAAGTTGGCAATGGATTGAGAAAGCTTAGTAAGGAAGCGTGGTTCATCTCCAATCAATGGCAGCCCGACAACGGTTGCAGCTTCAAATACTGTACCAATGGCCACATTGGGGTTTCCCTTTTCTAACACGCTGATCGTATAGCGGCTGACACCCACACGTGTACCCAAATCCGCTTGTGACATATTACGCTCGATACGCGCGGCTTTTATCAATGCACCCAATGTTTCCAACACAATTGTCGTGTGTCCTGAAATCAGTATTGTGCTTTTCGAGTTTCTAGTCATGTAGATTATAATAAACATAGTATGGTGTTATGTTGATTATAATGAACAATATTGTTATTTAACGACACATTTCAATCCTCACGCGGTTTTTTCGTACAAGGTTCGCCTTGTACTCCTGAAAAATAAAAATCACCGTTTTTTCGTACAAGGTTCGCCTTGTGCTCCTGAAAAATCACCGTTTTTTCGTACAAGGTTCGCCTTGTACTCCTGTCTCATCACGCGTTCGTACAAGGTTCGCCTGAAACGAATGAAAAATCACCGTTTTTTCGTACAAGGTTCACCTGAAACAAATGATAATATGATATTGTCAAGTTAAGCTCCCATTCGTTTTTTTAATTTGTTGTTATACTCACTAATAAGTTCCAACATCCCACGCTTGATCATGTCCCTGTTCCCAAGAAAGTTTTGCAAGTAGCTCACTAAATTAATTAAAGTTATTCAGTGGAAGTCGTTATCAAGGGTTTGATAACCCACAGTTTGATAGTCTTGTCATCGCTTCCCGATGCGAGTGTACTGCCATCCGGACTAAAGGAGACAGACAACACGCCCTTTTTATGCTTTGTCAGGGTATGTAGTCGTTTACCGGTACTCACCGCCCACAGCTTGATAGTGTCATCATTGCTTCCCGATGCCAGTATGCGCCCATCTGGATTGAAGGAAACCGATCGTACCCCATATTGATGCCCGTTCAGCGTGTGCCGTGTCTTACCACTACTCACCTCCCATAGTTTGATTGTGTTATCTTTGCTTCCCGACGCAAGTGTGCGGCCGTCTGGACTGTAGGCAACCGTCCACACCATTTTGTTATGCCCTGTCAAGGTTTTCTGTAGTTTACCGGTGTTGACATCCCATAGTTTGATCGTCTGATCCCGGCTGCCTGATGCGAGGGTACGCCTATCTGGGCTAAAGCAGACAGAGATTACCGGCTTTGTATGTCCGCGCAGTATGCGTCGCACCTTACCGGTGCTGACATCCCATAATTTGATAGTCTCGTCAGAACTACCCGATGCGAGCGTGCGCCCATCGGGGCTGAAAGAGACAGACATCACCAGATTTTTATGCCCGCTTAATGTGTGTAGTGTTTTACCATTGTTGACATCCCACAAAATAATCTCGTTATTGTTGCTCCACGCGAGTTTATGCCCATCAGAACTGAAGGCGACAGACTTCACTAAAGGTTTATCTTTAGTTAGGGTGTGCAGTAGTTGTCTCGTGCTGACTTTTCATAGTTTAACAGTCTGGCCGCCTGATGCAAATAAATCACCCTTTGGACTGAAGGCCACGGACGACACTGGATTGTTATGCTCTGTCAGGGTAGAAGCAACAGATACCGCCATATTGATATTTTTATTTATTATCAATTTGTTAGGTTTAGGAAGCAATTTGACTCGCAAAGTTTTTGCTTGTTGTAAATCAATTTGTCGTTCAAATGGAAAATAACCGTCTTTTTTCACCTGTACCGTATAGAAACCCGGCAACAGTTTGAGTTTTTTCAAAGGAGTCAAACCATAATATTTATTATTGATGAATACCACCGCACCATCAACATTGACTTTAATTATCAGTGGTTTAGGTTTAAGCTGCAATTTGACTAGCAAAGTAAGTACAACTAATTACGTGGATAAACGAATAAAACGTGGTTGGGATTCGTTCAAAAAATGGCACGAAAAACAGTTTGCTTTTGAGTATCAATCAATGAGAAACACGGCTGTGTTTGGGGGGTAATTCGTTTATCCACGTAATTCGTTGTACTCAAGAGAGAGAAATTGATTATTAACTTTTTTTTAGAACAGGGGTTGACAAGCCCGCTTTTTGGTGTGAAAATTATTATTTTTTGCTAAAAACGACGGCTAGTGAATTAGTTTTAATAGTTTAGTTCACTATCATCATTTCTTACATATATAGGGCAACTCATTAGTTTATGTCCAAAACTTTCTGACCGTCGGGGCCGATATATCCATTGGATAAGCTGAAAAAGCCAATATCGGAAATTTTTGGCATAATTAATAGGGTTAAAAACCGTGGTAAACAAATTTTATTGTTTTTTTGGTTCAAAAACAATAAGTTATGATAATACGTTCCCCGCGTCTGTGGGGATGAACCGGTAATAGGCTGTACCCATAAAACCAAACAGTACTGTTCCCCGCGACGCGCGCGGATAACTCGATAGTATCCGGTAAAACGGAGTCCCGTTTTGCAATAACAATAAAAAAACTTCAACTGACAATGAGTTGAAAGTCCAGACCATAGTTAAATTGACAATGGTAACAATGAGTTTAGCTATATAGATACTATCGTTTTTGTCCCTATGCCGATGTGGGGGTTTTTGAAAAACGGATACTATCCAGAAGCAAAGGATAGCATCCGGACTACGGTTTCCCTATATATGTGAGTTTTTTTTTCAGGAAACTCACTATGTTACAAAACACCCAAATAGTCCTTTTCCATGGCCAGGATTTGCTCGCCCAAGCCATGCTCAAACATCCTATTTGGTCACCTTCAAAAAATAACAGCATTATTTTTACGGATACCTTCCCCTGAAAAGGGATGGTATCCGTCACGAGAAAAACGCTATTAAATCAGTCTGGTACAAAGGGAGCGAAGTACTCCCGCTTCTAAAGGTACAAGGTTCGCCTGAAACGAATGTTAAACCGCTACTTTTCATTTTTAGCGGTGCCCGCTTTGATATCGATTTAAATTATGGCGAGTAAATGTGAAAAGCCAGCAAATAAATAGCGACCCCGGTCACGGAAACATAAAGCCAAATCGGCAATGTCCAACGTGCAACGCGGCGATGAGCCGAAAATTGGCCGTTGAGTGCGTAGCGTAGCGTCACTAGAATCAGTGGTACAATAAGAACCGCTAACAAGATATGGCTCGCGAGTATCGAAAAATAGATGGGTCGAATTAATCCCTGGCCGGCAAAAGGAATATTGCCGATTTGGAAATGGTAAATCAGATAGGACACTAAAAATAGGCTGGAAACCACCAATGCCGCGATCATGTATGCCCGATGAGCAGTACGGTTTTGTCGTCGAATATAATAATAAGCCGCCATCGTTAAACAAACGGCGGTTATGTTAAGGGCTGCCTGTGCATGTGGCAGAATTTGGATAATAGTCATAATGATTTGGGAATTGGGTTGCAAGCTAAAGTTTTTTGTGCACAAAAAACGTTTACCTCGAATTGGGAGTTGGCTATTCGCCATTACCATTGTAGTTGTCCTGAAAAATTCTGCGCTAAGCTAAACCGCTTCGCTCAGACAACCTCAATGGTTTAGACAAAAAAACAAATTTTTTCTAGTAACTCAACACCAAAATTCAAACAATCTATTTATTGTTTTAACTATCTGAAAAATAAGCATAACTCACGTTATTAAGCGAAGTCATAACTTGATCTAAATCAATGACGCTCTTTTTTATTTCCATAAAAAATAGTCTGTTTAAATGATTTGATAAGGATACTATAATAAAATGAATAATATATTCACCAACGCTATGGCACGAAACACCATTTATGGTTCAGTGCTAGTTATTTTACTGTTTTTTGTCTTAACCTTTGGAACTGTTCGCACTTTGCCGGAACGTGTTCACCATGAAAATATCACCCCTCAAGTGGTATTGGGCAAAGCGGTTTGGGAACAAAACCATTGTGTCGGTTGTCATACCCTGCTAGGGGAAGGCTCCTATTATGCCCCAGAGTTGGGCAACGTTTACCAGCGCATCAAACATCAAACCAATGAAACCCATGCTGGGCCTTTCATTAAAGCTTGGATTGAGATTATGCCTACTGATGCGCCGATGCGCCGACAGATGCCAAATTTCAACCTAAGCAAAACGGAGTTAAATGCGCTGCTGGCGTTTTTAAAATGGTTTTCTGAAATTAATGCAGCAAATTGGCCACCCAATATTGAAGGTTAAGGAGAAAATGTAGATGCTGTATTCATCACAGGCTGTTGCTAAACCCTATTTTATCGCCGCTATCGCGCTGTTTGTTGGGCAGATACTGTTTGGTCTCATTATAGGCTTACAATATGTGGTTGGGGATTTCCTATTCCCGATCCTGCCGTTTAATGTGGCGCGGATGGTGCATACCCATCTGCTGATTGTTTGGCTATTGCTTGGTTTTATGGGTGCTGCCTATTTTATTGTTCCCGAAGAGGCTGACAAGGAATTGCACAGCCCAAAGTTAGCCATCCTATTATTTTGGGTATTCCTGATAATGGTCGTTTTGACGCTGCTTGGCTATCTGTTGGTGTCTTATGCCACATTAGCCAACCTCACTGGCAACCGTTTTTGGCCCACCATGGGCCGGGAATATTTAGAACAACCGACGATTAGTAAGCTGGTTTTGCTGATTGTCGCCATTGGGTTTGTATATAACATTGGCATGACTATCTTTCAAGGCCGTAAAACCGTCATCAATTTGGTGTTATTGACTGGACTGATAGGTTTGGCGGTATTGTTTTTGTTTGCGTTCTATAATCCCGATAACGTGGTGCTAGGCAAATACTACCGGTGGTGGACCATTCACCTGTGGTTTGAATGCGTGTGGCTGCTTATTATGGCCGCGCTACTGGCTTTTGTTTTGATGAAAATAACCGGGGTGGCGCGTGAACTCATTGATAAGTGGTTGTATGTGATCACAGCCGCGGTGTTGATGACCGGTATATTGGGTACCGGGCACCACTATTATTGGATTGGCACACCAGAATACTGGCAATGGTGGGGTTCCATTTTTTCTGCCATTGAGCCGATTCCCTTTTTCGTGCTCACTGTGTTTGCCTTCACTATGGTCAACATCCGTTGCTGTGAACATCCAAATAAAGCGGCAACGTTGTGGGCATTAGGCACCGCCGTGGTGGCTTTTTTAGGCGCAGGTGTCTTGGGCTTTTTGCAGGCTTTGGCCCCGATCAATTATTACACCCATGGCACGCAAATCACTTCCGCTCATGCACACCTCGCCTTTTTTGGTGCTTATGCGATGGTTGTGTTGACTATGATTTCTTATGCGATGCCCATGTTGCGGGGACGTGCGGCGGCTAACAGTCACCGCTCACAAGTGTTGGAAAAATGGTCATTTTGGTTAATGACAGTGTCTATGACGTTTATTGCTTTATTGATTACTACTGCGGGCACTTTGCAAGTCTATTGGCAACGTTTCGTGGCCGAACCGTTGCCCTTTATGGCAGTACAGGAGAAACTCGTGGTGTTTTACTGGATGCGCGAAGTGGCTGGATTAATTTTTTTGATTGGGTTAGTGGTTTATGTTATTAGTTTTTTCGTAGGTGGTGAGGATAAAGGAGAAACCTCGGCGGGTGTTAATTAATGAAAGGAGTGTTGGCAACTCACTTTTTGGGAGAAACGAAATGGATCAAGTTGTTCAAAAACCTGCCGAAATTCCGGGCTATACTTTGGCTATTACGGCTGAATCTCTGTATCTTCTCAACTTATTAGCCATACCCGGGTTAGCTTTTTTGATTTTGTTGTGGCTGTTTTTTAAATATGAAAATAGTTCGCCGCTGTTGGGGGCTTGTCACTTGAGGCAAACTTTTTCAGCCAGTATCTGGGCGGGGGTGTTGTTGCTATTGGTGAATGGCGTGATTTTCGCGGTGGGCGGGTATCAAACACCCTACACGTGGGTTATCGCGGTGTTGTATTTCACAATATGCCATACCACGTTGGTACTGTTGGGGCTTTTGGGTTTAGCTAAGGCGATAGCGGGCCAGTCGTTCCATTATCCGCTGATTGGGCCGACTTGTTGAATGTGAGGGGAAAAAGTACAGCTTATTTCCGGATTTGACGGGGATGTATATATACACAGAGGGCACAGAGTTGACACAGAGGAACACAGAGAAAAAAATCTTTTTTTTAATTAATTCAAATAGTTATTTGTTGTTTATCAAAAAGTAAAATTTGTTCCTTTGCTTAGTATACTTTGCTGGTATGGAACTGGGGTGGTGAAAATTGTGTTCGCGCCTAAAGTTTTTGCGCGCAAAAACTTTAGGCGCGAATTGTGAATTGTGAATTGTGAAGTATTAATTGTTAATGAAAAAATGGTTATTTAACTCACTCTTTTTATTGATTTTTTTTAAAATGCGGAACCAAAATGGGATCACTTTTTGCCACCAAGTCACCGAATTTTCACCACCCCAGTATGGAACTCACCCTAATCCCTTGATTTTTCGTTATCGAGTTTTGAGGAGTTCCATCCCGGTTTGTGCCTTGGGGCGGGCATCAATAGCTCCTTTAAAAAGGGTGAAAATGAAACAAGAGGTTATACTTTACAAGGTTCGCATTTCTAATTGACGTTGAACCCCATCCGCCTAAAAAAATCCGTCAAATCCTTCAATGCGTTGTACTTCCGGTATAGCTCAATTTCTTATTTACTTACTACATCCGTCTTAAAAAATCAATCCGTAAAATCCTTCAATGCGTTGTACTTCCAGTTTAAGTTAATGGCATTGACCAATTTTCCCCCATTTTTCTAAAACCGCTTGCAATTCCTGCCATTGCAGCGGCTTACTCAAATAGTCATTCATACCTATCGCTAAACATTTGTCACGATCCGTTGGTAGGGCACTGGCAGTCATCGCGATGATTTTCGGACGCTCGGAAATAGGATGTTCCTTGACAATGGTTTCGGTAGTCATAAACCCATCCATTTCAGGCATGTGAATATCCATCAAGATAATGTCATAACTTTGCCTTTGTAACGCATTGAGTACTTCCAATCCATTGCAAGCGATATCAACCGTATAGCCCATTTTTTCAAGCGTTAATGTTGCAATTTTTTGATTGATGCTATCATCTTCCGCCAGCAAAAGACGCAATGGCAAGCGTTTTGCTAAATGACTATCGATTTGGCTCGGTTGCATAGAAAAATCCTGCCGTTTTACCCCGGTTAGCACATAAGTGAGCGCATTTAATAAATGCGCCTGCTTGATAGGTTTGGGAATAAAAGCCTTAAACGATTGTTTTTCTTCAGTGTCGTTCATTTCTAGCTCATCCAAAGTGCTTAATAGGACTAACGGCAAATGTTGCCGGTGCGGGAGCTGACAAATGGCTTGTGCCAATTGTAGGCCGTCCATTTGGGGCATATGTCTGTCTAACAAGGCTATGTCGCAGGGATGGGCTTGGGAAAGCCAGTCTAAAGCTTGTTGCCCGCTACTCATGGTGTAAGCGACGCAATTCCAGTCTTGCAATTGCTGATTTAAAATGTGGCGGTTAGTCGCATTGTCGTCAACTATCAATACCCGTTTACTTTGTAATTCAACACGGGGTACAAGGGGTGGTTCTTTTGCGATACTTTCTACCGTGGTAAAGGTAAAATAAAAACGAGAACCGTTACCTATTTCACTTTCTACCCAAATTTGTCCCCCCATTAATTCGCACAAACGCTTGCAAATCGCGAGCCCTAAACCGGTTCCCCCATATTGGCGTGTTGTGGAGTCGTCTACTTGGGAAAATTCTTTAAACAGTTTATCCATTTTATTATTAGGAATACCAATGCCGGTGTCATGCACCGCAAATTGCAGTTCGATTGTGTTATCAAGTAGCGAGTTGACATTGACAGACACAAACACTTCACCTTGCTTAGTAAACTTTAAGGCGTTACTCACCAAATTCGCTAAAATTTGCCGCACACGAGTCACATCTCCGAGGAGCCAACGGGGCACTTTATTCCCAATTAAATAAAGCAATTCGATTCGATTGTTTAAGGCGGTTGCGGCAAATAAATCAAAGGTGTCTTCAACGCACGCCCGAATATCAAACGGTTGTTTTTCAAAAACCATGCCACCTGATTCAATTTTGGAAAAATCTAAAATGTCATTGAGAACGGTGAGCAAAGTATCCCCACTTAAACGAATGGTTTCGACAAATTCACGTTGCCCCGGGGTTAAAGGTGTATTTAACAATAAGCCCGTCATACCAATCACCCCATTCATGGGTGTGCGGATTTCATGGCTCATGGTGGCTAAAAACTGGGCTTTGGCTTGAGCCGCTTGTAATGCCTCGGCTTTGGCACGCTCTAATTCGGCATTTTGTTTGGCAAGTTGCTTGGATTCGGTTACTACGCGACGCACCATTGGGCGGAAAATGAACAACACTTCTAGTCCCAACACTATTAAGGTAATTATCCATAATGTCGCTTTAAGGTACATAAGTTGCGATATTTTAGTTTCGCTTTCATGTTGATAAGCCAACACGACGGCATTTAAACCTTTCAGCAACTCATCTTCCGCGGCTTGCGTGAGGTATCGCAAATTTGGATTATCCTCAAATAAACGCTCACAGGGAATATCCGTTAAAAAACGCGCCTGTTTTAAAAAAACCTTGACTTGTTGATCTAACTTTGTTGGGGTTTGGTAGTAAATTTTTGAAACGGCGGCGGATGGCTGTGAATAGTAAATGCCAAGTTTGGGATCACCATGCAGTAAGGCTTGGTGCGATTGGGACATTTTATGGATTAACTCTTTTAAAGTTTGAAGATTGTTATTGTGTTGTTGGCAATTTTTGCCATCGAATCTATTCCTATTGGCAAGCAAGGCGATGCGTTGTGACAACATGCGTTGTTGCCCACTGATATTGATGATCGCGGCATAATCGCTTTGAGCATTTAAAAACAGAAACATACTAACGAAAGTGAGCGTAGTAAATAAGGCAATAATGGCGACGGCAAGTGCGTAACGTTTAGTTAGGTACATAGACTGAAAATCTCTTGGCATTGTTGCTACCTTAATTTGTGGGTTCTACGCAAAAGTTTTTGAGCCCAAAAACTTTTGGCGCGATTGGAAATTGGGGATTGAGGATTGGGAATTGGGAAAGGCTAAGAATTCTTTTTTGCCTTTCCCCTTTCTGGTATACACACTTCAGGGCACTTCGTTCCCCTTCGTTCCCCTTCGCTCAATTTAAGTTTTAATGTTTAATGAAAACTAAAATAGTTAGTTTATAACTCTCCCGCTCAAAAAAGCTTTTAAGACGGTGGTAAGTATAACAAAACTTTCAATTTAACTCGTATTTAATAAGGTATTTTAGCCTTCGCAAACTCTCGCTAAACGCCTTATTTTTAAGCCATCCCTTTTCATCCGTTACAATCAGAAAAAAACTTGGGATCAATTCGCACCAAAATATTTATCTGAAAAAAATATGATTATACGCTGGAAAATATTCTCTGCCGCTCCCCATCGCATGATGTTTTTTGGGGGAATGCTGCAAATCCTTTTAACAATGGTTTGGTGGTTGATTGAGTTGCTTGGACGCTATACCCACTGGTGGACTCCTCTGCCTACGGTTACCGCCAGCACTTGGGCACACGCTTTTCTTATGTTGTATGGCTTACCGGCTTTTTTTATTTTTGGTTTCTTGATGACGACTTATCCGCGCTGGATGAAGGGTCAAATGATTCCTTATCAAAGCTATGCCTTAGCATTTTTTTTATTAATAGGTGCCACCCTATTTATTTATATTGGTTTATTGACCCATTTTTTTATATTCGCAGCGGGTGTCGTGTTGCTTTTAGCGGGTTGGAGCGTGGTTTTTTATGCATTATTACAGGTTTATTTTCATGCGCCTGTTAAAGACAAACATTATGAAAGTGTACTCAACGTGGCACTATTGGCGGGACACTTGGGCATTTTAGCCTATTTTTTGTGGCTAGTCACAGGGCAATGGTTTTTCCTGAGTTTTGCGCTGCATGGTGGTTTATGGCTTTGCTTGCTGCCCATTTTGATGACAGTATGTCATCGCATGATTCCATTTTTTAGTAGTTGTGTGATACCAAATTATCACGTTGTGCAGCCGGCTTGGAGTTTGCCGGTTATGGGTGTTTGCGTTATTGGGCACACGATTTTGGAAATGCAAGGCGGATTGGCTTGGCGGTTTATTTTTGATGTTCCTCTTATGCTGCTGGTATTTCATCATAGTTTACGTTGGGGATTGTGGCGCAGTCTAAAAAACCGCTTACTTGCTATGTTACATGTTGCATTTTTGTGGCTGGGTATTGCTTTGTTGCTTTACAATGTGCAAAGTTTGGTGCTGTTATTTTCGGATCACTTTATACTTGGTAAAGCACCGTTACATGCGCTCACGATTGGATTTATGATTTCCCTGATTGTTGGTATGGTTTCCAGAGTGACATTGGGACATTCGGGACGTGCTTTGGTGGCAGGTAGATTGACTTGGATTTGCTTTTGGGGCGTTTCTGTAACAGCCTTGTTACGCTTATGCGCTGAGTTGTTTATGTTTAAGCTCAATCTCAATGTGTTGGCAGCGGCGACATGGCTGATTTTTTTGTTGCCTTGGGTGAGCCGTTATATGCCGATGATTTTGCAGGCACGCACGGATGGCAAACCCGGTTAGTTTTGGTAATTGTTATGATCGTTCGTCATGGCGGGAACTTTTTTCAGGCCTTTCAGGTAAATCGGTTAAGGGAGCCGAGCCTTTAGACGGTGAGGCATCAAAGTCTCGACTCCATTGTTATGAAAGTTTATATGGGAGGTTGGATGCGACATGCATTGGTATTTGACAATTAAGGATATTCATATCTCTTGTGTCGCGTTTGCCTTTATTTCATTTTTTACACGCGGTATTTGGATGATACAAGAAAGCCACTGGTTGCAGATGCGCTGGGTTAAAATCGTGCCTCATCTGATTGACACTGGGCTACTTGCCAGCGGCATTGCTTTGGTTTTATTTCTCCATCAATACCCGGGGACACATACTTGGCTAACGGTGAAATTGGTGGCGTTGTTGCTTTATATCGTGGTGGGCAGTATTGCGCTAAAACACGGAAAAACTAAAACCATCCGCACGATGGCTTGGATAGGGGCATTAGGGGTATTTTTTTATATGGTTGTAGTGGCATTGAAGCGGGTGGCGAACCCACTGGCATGGTGAACATGTTGACGTTTTTTTAACACAGATTTCGCGGGTTACTGTGCTTTGAAAGCCTTCCATGGTTTCCCGAACAGTTTTTGAGTCAAATGAGGGACTTGCAAAACGCCAAAATGAACCTTTGGGAATTAGGAATAGGGAAATAAAGAAATATAAAAAAACAATCTGTTAATTAATATATTCGCCAAATATTGCAAGTATTCATTTTAAGGCGAAAGGTCAATAAATTGTTCTATGTACAGGACAAAAAACATAATGATTTTATTTTTATATTAATATAAATGTAGGGTGGGATCGCTCGTAGAGACGCTCTGCGTCTCTGCTCGCTTGCCCACCATCTTCAAGAATTTTTGAGGAGAGTATTCATACGAGTCCACACAACCACAATACCCGAAAATACAGTAGGTTACGTTTTTTGTCCGGTACCAAGTAAATTGTTACTTTCATTGATTTTCAATGAGTTATCGTAATAACCTTATTCAATATTCAACTTTTGACGAAGGTATTGTTAATCAGAAATATTATAAAAAAACCATCAGTTCGCAGCGAAAGTTTTTGTGCGTAAAAACTTTTGCGTGGAAATCAGTTATTGGTTACCATTCCCCATTCTGAATGAACCATTCCCTATTTAAAAAAAATACCGAGCATAAATCGCCTTAGTCACAATTCACCATTTTCACCATCCCAACAAGGTAAGTGCGAACTGTGGGTGAGAAAATGCCTGATTTCATCAACCATCCTCTGCTTCCTTGCCTTGCCCATGCTGCTATTGGAAGTCAGCAGGATATTTTCATCTGTTCTTAATTCTAAAACCACCTGATGAAGGATTGTTTTAGAATTAAAATAAGAAGAGGTGTTAAGTTTCACCCCAATAATATCTTCAAGTGGATGCTCAATCACTTGGCTCCCCAGCAAACCTTGCCGTTCAATCTTTAATTCGCCCACCACTTTATCAAAAGTCACTGTGATAATTTTACTTAACTCCGCAAATACCCCTACCACAATAAAAATACCCCCAAGAATATAAATAAGCCAACGATTATCTCGCTTAATGAGCAGCGAAGTTTCATCAGGGTTTTTAATATAAGCATTGATTTCCGCCGCTATAGCATCCTGCGTTTCATGGTTCTTTGTACCGTAGAGTGTTAACGGAATTTTTTCTGTTGGTGTCAAGAGTATGACTCGGTAGTGAGGCCGTAAGATAAAAAAACTGTCCATTTGCCTTGTGTGAGCCATGACAACTTCAGCTCCTTTTAGATCATTGATTGAAATGATAAAATTTTTTGACATGACAAAATTTGAATGTTTCAGTTCACAACGCCCTTGATTGGGTTGCGCCCGCTCACAAGTGAAGGTTGACGCTTTGCTAAGCAGAATAATTATTACCACGCCGACTATCGTAAAAAAACTGCCCGCTAACCAAAGCGTGAGGGGGCGGTGTCGGAATACCAATTGAGTTGGAGTGTGCTGGAGGATATTCATCAGGCGACTTATATATATGTATGTGTTTCGGGAAGATATTTTGTTCTGAGCGAAACTAACTAACTCATAAAGAGGGGGAAAACACGCTTGGAACAAATAACGGATTGTAACGGATTTTGGAGGGCATGGGCTGAAGGGTAATGGGAACTACGCAAAAGTTGGAGCAATGCAAAAACTGGAGCAAAGATTGGGTGATTAAATAATCGTTGGTTTTTTAACACGTTTTCGGGCTAAAGTTTCGCTTCGCTAAACTTTAGCCTGAAAATGGATTTGGTGTTCTAAAACCTTTTTTAACCTATTAAGGGAATAACGATTAGCCCGTGCGGCTGGTATTGAGGCACTTATCGCCGTTTTAAAGCTATGAACGCGGGCTCCCAAAAATCCGTTGTATTTAGTAACTACTCAGCCCCAACGGGGCGAATTATTATAGCCTGTGTAACTACCAGGTGCAAGTGTTTATGATTTTAATGCGCCCTTTCAGGGCTTGTTCGTTGTTATTCTGGTTCCCAGGGCGTTGCCCTGGGCTTTAATAAAGCGCCCTTTCAGGGCTGAGTAGTTACTGTATTTATATATATCTTTTCTTTGATTCAAAACGTCTTTAGGCGGTAAACCAGCTAAAGTGAACGGGGAACGAAATAATGATGCTCAGAACGCCCATGGTGGTGGAATCAAGCCTTTAGGCAGTAAACCGCTCAAACATGTAAACAAAGTAATAATCTGAACTGAACGTCTATATTTTAGTTCGCATAAAGAGAATAGCGAATAGCGAATAGCGTATGACAAAAATTATCAATAACTTGAGCCTCTTGCAAAACCCCAGGTTGACACCTTTTCAGGCAAAAGTTTTTCTAGCTCAACCCCTTTGGGGTTTTTTGTTTTAAAAGCGAATAGCCTTAAGGAAACTTGGGGCAACCCCGCTGGCGGAGTTGATTGTCGAGTCCTCAAGTGAAACTGAGTTTCACCCTGTAGGGGTTGAATTTGAATTCGAGGTTCAAGTTTTTCTAGAAAAACTGTAACTACTCAGCCCTGAAAGGGCACTTTATTAAAGCCCAGGGCAACGCCATTTTTACAAGAATAACAACGAACAAATTCTGGGCGCATTAAAATTTTAAATCGCCCCTTCAGGGCTTTAAACCATAAACACCTGCACCTGCCGCAAAGCCCCAGGCTATAATAATTCGCACCAAAGGGGCTGAGTAGTTACGAAAAACTTTTACCTGAAAAGGTAAAACTGGGGAATGTTTAAAAGTTTTGAACGATGCTCATTCGCTATTCTTTATTGACAAATATATGACGATAACAACGCAAACTTTGCTTTATTGGGCAGTAGCGGGGGTGTCGTTTGTGTCGTTTGCTTTATCAGCATCTATAAGCTGATGTTCCTTATCGATCAAGTAGTTGAGAATCTTCATCAGATTGGGATAACCGTCAGCTTTTTCGCTGGTTAGCCGGTATCTATTCTCTTTACCATTGATAAAGAGGACTGGCACCCCGGTGAGACCATATTCTTCGGTCATCGCTTTGGCATTACGTATTTGGCTATCAACCCAAAAGCCTTCATAAACACTGTCAAAGTGTTTCTTGCTAACACCGTTTTTGAAAAACAAATCCCGCAGTTTGTCCTGACTTTTCAGGTTGCGGTGGCGTACGTATATGGCTTTAAAAATGGGTATATGGACTTTGTCTAAAACGTCCAGTGCAAAGGCAGTGTAATAGGCCTTTGCCAAAGGCATCCGTCCATAATCAGCATCATCAGGTATTTTCCCCTCAGGTGGTAAATCCCCAAAGACGGCCGGTACTTGCCTAAATTCCACATAATCCGGTTTGGTTGTCAGCCACGGTCCCAAATGTTTTTCAAAGGACTTACAATGTGGGCAGGTGTACCAAAAGAATTCCACCACTTCAACTTTGTCTGAAGGACGATTTGAGGG
>QNER01000040.1 GCA_003646175.1 Candidatus Parabeggiatoa sp. nov. 1 | reverse complement strand
GTTTTGGCGATAGTATCACTAAAACCAATCAAGCCGTTCAAGCCGTGATGCTATCGCTGGTTTTGGCGATAGTATCACTAAAACCAATCAAGCCGTTCAAGCCGTGATGCTATCGCTGGTTTTTTGCGATAATTCACGGATAGCATCCCGGAAAAGGGATACTATCCGTCACTCACTTCACGGATAGCATCCCGGGAAAGGGATACTATCCGTCACTCACTTCACGGATAGCATCCCGGAAAAGGGATACTATCCGTCACTTACTTCACGGATAGCATCCCGGAAAAGGGATACTATCCGTCACTCAATGGGAGGACTTAAAAAAATAAATGCCAAAAATAAACCCACTAATAAACACCCTATTAATAGCGGGAACCCTATTATTCCGCCCCAATCTCGCTCAAGCGGCTAACCCCCAAGAACGCTTAGCCCTAATCATTGGCAATTCCGCTTATGATGGCTATGCGTCTTTGTCCAATCCGGTGAATGATGCCCATGATTTGGCTGAAGTGCTGAGAGACAAGTTAAACTTTAATGTTATTCACAAAGAAAACCTGAGCCAGCATGAGATGCAAACTCTGATTGAATGGTTTGGCGAATCTCTACGTGTTGTGGGTGGCATGGGCTTATTTTATTATGCGGGACATGGGATGCAGTTTGGGGGCGAAAATTATTTGATCCCTATCGGTGCGGAACTGGCTTTTCGGGATTCTGATTATGATTTAAATGAAAATGCCATCAAAGCGAGCTATGTCTTGGACACCATGCAAGCTGCCAATAATGAAGTCAATATCATTATTTTAGATGCCTGTCGTGACAACCCCAAAAAAAGAGGCGAACCGCGCCGCCCGACATTGCCGGGACTAGCCCAAATGATTGCCCCCGGCGGTTCCTTAATGGCTTATGCCACCAGAGCTAATACCGCAGCTTTAGATGGCAAAGACGAGCGTAATAGCCCTTATGCCAAACATCTTATTCGGGAGATACAGAAACCGAATTTGTCGATAACGCAAATATTCACGCGGGTACGGGCTGCCGTTTTGAAAGAAACCAACGGTTCGCAAGCACCGGGGTTTTATTCGGAACTCAATCGGGATGTTTGTTTAGTCGGGGAATGTTCAACCAATGAAGGCGGGGTGGATTTAAACGAGCTAGTGCAAAAAGTGGCTAGTCAGTGGCAAACCATTCTGGTTGTGTCGATAGCAATCTGGGTGATAATATGGTTAGAATGGCGACAGAGAAAACGTTATAACCTGATAAAAAATCGTGACGATGTGGAACGGAAATTGGATGTGCCTTTGTTAGGCACATTGCCAAAACTCAAACTCGGTAAGAAGAAAAAAGGATTGACGCTTGACGAATTATTTTGGCCCCAGTGGATGTTTTTAAAGGAGTCAAAATCCATGTTTGCCGAATCGGTTGGCACTATCCGCACAGATATTCTGTTTTATGACCATGAAAGTCCGCTGCAGAAAGTGTTAGTTGTGACTTCTTCTGTCTCCGGTGAAGGGAAATCAACGCTTGCCTTCAATTTAGCCTGTGCGCTTGGGCAGATGGCAAAAACTTTGCTGATTGATGCGGATATGCGTCGGCCAACGGTAGCTAAGTCGTTAGGATTGAATTCTAGAGCTCCCGGCTTAGCTGAACTGGTGGCAGGAACAAGGAAATTTAATGAATGTATTCATTGTATCGGTGAAGGGGAAGATGGGGGATTTGATGTTATTCCCAGTGGCAAAAGACCACCTAACCCATCTGAATTGCTTTCTTCAAAGCGGTTTAAAGATATTTTAACAGAATTGACTCACGATTATGAGTATATTGTCATTGATAGTGTCTCGGTAACGTTAGTCAGTGATGCGTTGGTGCTGGTTAAGTATGCCAGCATGGTGCTATATCTGGTAAGGGCGAATATCACACCTTATAAAGCTGTGCAAGAGAGCCTAAAACGCTTGCGCCAATTTGATGCAGATGGGCAACATAAGATTATTTTGAATTATGGTGGTTCCCAAAAGCCATCGAAATACTTTTATTATCGTCGCTCTTATGGTGGTTATGGTTCCGCTGTATATTGATAATCAGTACAGCTTCTTTCCGGATGGTTCGGATTGTTTGATTGGTAGTACAACTTCTTTCCGGATTGTTCGGATTGTTTTATTGGTAATAAGTACAACTTCTTTCCGGATTGTTCGGATTGTTTTATTTTCTGGCTCACACGCGCCAGCGTGGGAAACAGAAAACAAAGGCATGTGGGAACCAGAAACTTATGAGGACATTTATGAAAGTTGAATCTATCTCTATCCAAAATTTGGTAGTCCTGTATAAGTAGTGATGGTGTTCAAACGGATACTATCCCTAGGAAGGGATAGCATCCGTAAAATCACTACATGTACAGGACTACCGGATTTTTTTCTGATTATCTCATGTTACGCACCTTGATTCTTATCAAGGTGATGTAAGCGCACGAAACCTCACGCATTGAGGCAAATACTTGTAAAAAATTAATGGTCTATTGACGAATTGAACGGTTCCGCCTGAATCCAGCATCAATTGTCGAAAGTGTTCAAAATGAACAGAAGTTAAGTGCATAACATCAGTTATTATCAATCACAATCCGAAAAATCCGGAAAGAAGCTGTACTATATATCAATAACAATCCGAACAATCCGGAAAGAAGCTGCACTATATTGTTTATACCGTCAATCCGCTATACTATATATCAATAACAATCCGAACAATCCGGAAAGAAGCTGCACTATATATATATCAATAATAATCCGAACAATCCGAACAATCCGCCAATCCGCTGTACTACAATCCGAGAATGAAGTCAATCCGCTGCACTCTATATTGATAACTGATAATTGAAAAGACGTTAAACATGCACTCAAAAATCATTTTACTGACAGTTCTTATTTTACCGTTGCCCTTATTTGCTACACCCTGCGATCAAGCCACCCGGCTGGTTATTCAAGCCTACGAACTTGGACATCGCCCCAGCGTTTATGCCCAAAAGAAGAAATTACTCCAACACGCACTAAGCCTCTGCCCTAACCATGCCGATGCTCACAACAATCTCGGCGTTGTCCTCGAAAAGGAACAACACTACCCCCAAGCCCTACAGCATTATCAACGCGCCTCACAAATCCAACCGAATGACTACCAAGCTTGGGTTGGCATAGGTGATGTTTACTATAAACAGGGGCAATTGCCGTTAAGCCTTGAAGCCTACCTACACGCTTGCACTCGCAACCAACATGCGCGTCAACGAGTCAGCTATTTGTTGCGCGAAAACCGCTACCGCGCTGCCGATGCCGGTAATGTGCTAAACAAAGCCAGTCTTAGCTTGCTCTACGACAAACAACGCCTCCAAAAACTTCACCATAAGGCAACGGACTGTCGTAGCGTTTTCCGCCTTCTGGTTTCCACCGATTCCCTGTTGGAAACCTTCGTGATAATCCGCAATATCCAATTTTAGGTGGGTGAATATGTTTTAACGCCCGACGCTGATCATCAACTGGATGAAATTGCCAGCACCTTGGTTGATGAAATAAACAACGGCGCAAAATCCATCATCATTAGTGGACACACTGACATACAATCATTCGTCGGTGTTCCCCCAGCGGAAAGTAATCAACGTAACTGGGAACTGTCGCAAAAACGTGCGACTTCGGTTGCCAAAGCTTTATCAAAGCGCGGTATTCCAATAACTCGAATGATAACAACTGGTTATGGATACAGCCAACCGGTTGCTTATGGTCATTCAGAAGTGGCTTGGGCCAAGAATAGGCGGGTGGAGATTGAAGTGGAATAGTCGTGCAAGGTTCGCCTTGTACTTCTGAATGCCGTTTTTCGTACAAGGTTCGCCTTGTACTCCTGAGAATATGACATTGTCAAGTTATTTTGCCCAAACAAACGGATACTATCCCGGCAAGGGATAGCATCCGTCAAATATGATTTAACACTTCCCCCAGTGCTTTAATAAACCGTTCATTCTCCGCCGCTGTTCCAATCGTTACTCGCAAATGTTGCGGCATGTTGTAACCACCAATTGGGCGCGTAATAACACCTTGACGTAGCAGCAATTCATAAACTTTTGCGCCGTCGCCAACATTCACCGACACAAAATTTCCTAACGATGGAATAAAATCCAGTTTCATGGCCTCAAAAGCCTGAGTGAGTTGTTGCATACCCTGACGATTTAAAGCAATGCTTTTTTCCAGATGTTCGTTATCATCTAGGGCAGCAGTGGCAGCGAGGATAGCTAAGTTATTGACATTAAAAGGTTGCCGCAATCGATTCAATAAATGAGCTATATCAGGATGAGAAATCGAATAGCCCACACGTAACCCCGCCAACCCGTAAGCTTTTGAAAAAGTCCGAGTAGTGATCAGATTAGAATAGTCAGTCAACCAATCTAAGCTATCGGGATAATCCGGATTTTCAGCAATTGCATATTCATAATAGGCTTCATCCAACACAACCAGCACTTGTTCCGGTACTGCGTCTAAAAAAGTTTTCAGGCGGATTTTATCCACATAAGTGCCGGTAGGATTATTTGGGTTGGCGATAAATATCAGGCGGGTATCATCACGAATCGCAGCCTGCATGGCGGTTAAATCATGCCCCCAATTTGTGGCAGGGATAACAATCGCTTTCGCGCTAATCGCTTGCGTCACTAGCGGATAGATGGCAAAGGCATATTCAGAAAAAATGATCGAATGTGCTGGGGTGACAAAAGTTCGGGCAATCAAGTCCAGGACATCATTAGAGCCATTACCCAAAGTCAGGGTGTTCATGTCTACGCCGTGCTTTTTGGCCAAGGCTGTTTTGAGGAGACAACAGTTGCCGTCTGGATAGCGGGCTAGGTTTTTTAAACTGGCTTGCACCATTTCAAGTGCGCGCGGACTGGGACCGATGGGATTTTCATTGGAAGCAAGTTTGATGGCATTTGTTATCCCATATTCACGTTCTAATTCTTCTAAGGGTTTCCCGGGCTGATAGGGTTGTAAACCTTGTACACCGGGCGTAGCGAGTTTAAAAAAATCAATCATATCAGTTATCAGTTATTGTTAAAACGGATACTATCGGGAACCAAGGGATAGCATCCGTAAAGTATATCAGTTATCAGTTGTTAAAACGGATACTATCCCTTCGAGGGATAGCATCCGTAAAATAACATGTTAAAACGGATACTATCCCATCGAGGGATAGCATCCTAGAAAGAAGTTGTACTTATTACCACATTCGACTAATATACCTTAAGCTTAGGATGGTGCTTGACTCAGGTTCCAGCGATTGTCAAAAATTTTACTCCGTTTTATTCCGCTCTATAAAAAACAATAAGTTACTTATTGTTTTACTTCACAATTCACACAATTCACCAAGTTGTCAGTTATCAGTTATCAATAAAAAAATCCGTGAAATCCTTCAATGCGTTGTACTTCCCTTAAGGTACGGCGCGTGGATAGGAGCCAAGGGGTTTGATTAAGGAAGTATGCTTTTCTAACGCTTGTAGAGATTTGCCAACGGGCGCGTCTTTGAGATGGCCTTCAATATCAATGAAAAAAACATATTCCCAAATATATTGCCGCGACGGGCGGGATTCAATGCGTGTCATGCTAACTTTGTTTTCTGCAAAGGGTTCAAGCAAATGATATAGCCCACCCGGTTTATTGGGGCTTGACAGTAGCAACGAGGTTTTATCATTACCCGTCGGGGGTACTTCTTGTTGTCCTAGCACAACAAAGCGGGTGGTGTTGTTGATATCATCTTCAATACGTGACGCCACTTTCTGTAATTGATAAATCTCCGCAGCCATTTGTCCAGCAATGGCAGCCGTCCCTGATTCCTCGGTCGCACGGCGAGCGCCTTCAGCATTGCTATTGACAGCAAAGCGTTCTATCGTGGGCAACTGATTGTCCAACCACCCGCGACATTGTGCGAAAGATTGTGGATGAGCGTAAATTCGTTTGATTGGTTTTAATTCGCTCACCTTTGAGAGTAGATGGTGGTGAATGGGAAATTCAATTTCGCCACAAATTTTCAACGGTGTTTTGATAAAACAGTCTAAGGTTTGATTAACACCGCCTTCGGTGGAATTTTCTACCGGCACAACGCCATAGTGAGCCGTGCCTGCTTCGACTTCACGAAACACTTCATCAATGGTTTGAAGCGGTATCTGTTGCGCGGTATGTCCAAAATGCTTACACACAGCTGCTTGTGTATAAGTCCCGGCGGGCCCTAAAAATGCTATCTTTATCGGTTTTTGTAGGGCTAAGCAGCCCGACATAATTTCCCGAAAAATATGCGTGAGGGTATCATTTGTTAATGGTCCTTGATTGCGTGTTATGACATTTCGCAAGACTTCTGCTTCACGCTCAGGCCGGTAAAAAAGGGGGTTTTCCTCGTCGGCATGTTTAGCCTGTGCCACTTTGTTAGCCAAATGGGCACGTTGGGTGATAAGTTCTTGAATTTTTACGTCTAATTGGTCAATCTTTGTACGAATATCGGGTAAGTTAGGGGTAGACATGGTTTTGTTTTCGATGAAATAATTTTATATTTTCATTTTAGTGAAATTGGATCAAGAAACCAAGTTTTTTCAAAAAACTTACTTACTTGGTTTTTTGCGTTGCCAATTATTTTGTCATGGTCAACAAAATATTGAACATGGTGAAAAATCCGATTGAAGTAAAAAAGTAAAAAAAGTAAAAAATATGATCTCTTTAACGTTCAACGTCATCTTGAGTACTACATATATTTATAAAACTGTGTTCAGTATAACTCACAGAGTTTTGGTATCGAAGTTTTCTGATTATCATTTTTTTTTGTTGAAAACTATAACGATATGAATTTTACAGCAATTGGCATAAATGGTATCATTCACATTCAACATACTTACGGGTTGAGGCCTTTTTGAGATGGCTTTCCCCAGGTTACGCCTGGGGCTATTCACATCCAACATACTTACAGGTTGGCGTGTTGATAAGCTATCAACAAAATCTGTTAGAATAAGGAAGTTTTGGCTTTAGCCTTGCACAGGGGAAGATTTTTCCAACCCAAGTGCATATAGGGTATTTTTACTCACCCCAGTGATTTCACTGGTCAATTTGGCTGCCTGCTTGAGTGGTAACTCTTTGCGTAATAAATAAAAAATCCGCTTGGTTTCGGGACTCAGGGCCTTTTCATCGGGCCGCGGTGCGCCTTGCACAACTAACACAAATTCACCTTTTTGTCGCTCCGCCCGTGCATTTAACCACTGACATAAGCCGCTCAAAGTGTCCCGATAGACGGTTTCAAAAACTTTGGTTATTTCTTTCACTAAAACGGCCTTTCGCTGCTGGCCAAATATTTGTATCATATCATTGAGGCAGTCAAGCAGACGGTGCGGGGCCTCATAAAATACCAAAGTTCTTGATTCTTCAGCTAAATTTTCTAAGCGTTGCCGACGGGCAACCGATTTGGCGGGTAAAAAGCCTTCAAACACAAAACGGTCAGCCGGCAAACCCGCCACCGAAAGGGCACTAATTAAGGCACTCGGCCCCGGAATAGGCACGACAGTGATTTGCTCGGCGAGGGCGGTTTGTATAAAATAACAACCCGGATCGCTAATCAGTGGTGTCCCGGCATCGCTGATAAGTGCTATATTATCGCCATTACGCAAACGTTGCAATAAGACACTGGATATTTGTCGCTCATTGTGTTCATGCAGAGACTGTAAGGGGGTAGTGATACTAAAATGGTTTAATAAATGGCGACTGTGACGGGTATCTTCTGCCGCGATAAGCGTCACTTGGCGCAAGACGGATTGTGCGCGTGGATTGAAATCTTGTAAATTGCCAATGGGGGTGGCAACGACGTAAAGGACACCTTTATTAATGGACACTATTTGCTTTCCTTATGAAAAATGAGCGTTTGCCCACGCCGTGGGGATTGAAATGGTTGCTATTTGTGCATAGACGTGATATAAAATATCATATTTTAGAAGCGGATTTTTTAGATAATTTTTTCTCTGATTCTATCCGCAAATCATTTAGGATGTTTATAGTTAAGTTCTTAGTAAAAATCCGGATTTTAAGCTTTGCTGTGCGAGGTATTTTAATACTAAGGAATGTGCATAAATTAACTTAACTTCGTCAAATTCAGAGATATACAAACTCAATAACAGTATGATTGAGGCGTTTGTAAAAAAAAACAAGTTTCGTTTAAAATATCATTGAGGCGTTTGTAAAAAAAAACAAGTTTCGTTTAAAATAAAAAAATGATTAAACCCTATTTGCGGGGGATCGAAGCGCAGATGCAAGAATTATACAACCGTCTGCCAGAGAAAAGCAGATGCTTATATGCAGGCGTTGAAGCTCTAAAGCTTCCTTACGTACGGTGGTATCACGTTGATTGTTCGCGCGATACCGTTCGGCTTGGCATTAAATAACTGAACGAATAGGAAACACTGGCCCCGGCTCGCAATATAAAAGCAGATGGTGGTCAAAAGCCTGTGCTTGAAAGGCTGCCTGATATCAATGAAGTTTTCTACTTCTTATAAAGGAGCATACAGCAGGCGACCAATGGATGGAACGATAAAATGGACACTATTAGCTTCATAATATTGTCATAATATTGTCATAAAACTATTGAAAAAGAACGGTTATGTTTCACTGCAAGCCTTGAAAAATAAGGCGGCCGGCGGGCATGTAAAACCGTAATGCCCAGTTTGAGTGCATCACTGAATTGAGAGATTTATATAACGCTGACGGCAATCCTGTCGTCAGCGTGGATCGATAGCAGATAGGCAAGGAATGAAGCAAGAAAAAAATTTATACGATTGAAACTTGTCAGTTTTTTACCATGATGCACTGAAGTTAGCAGAAGGCGTTGCCGTTCCTCATATTATTTATGACATGAAGCGCAATGAGGCCTATGTCAGCATTGGTACAAGCCGTGATACCAGTGAGTTCGCCTGTTATTCGTATCAAAACTGGTGGTACAACTACGGAATATTATACTATCCTATCGCAATTTCCATTTTGATGTTGATGGATGGCGGTGGCTGCAATTCATCCAGGCACTCTATTTTCAAACCGGATTTACAGGCTTTGGCAGAATAGATTGGCGTTGAAATACGTATAGCGCATTATCCACCGTACGTCTTCATTATATCCTGTTGAACATCGGGGATTGAAGCATATTACCCGCTCATTACAGGGCGTTATTTTAAAAACCCACCAACTCACGTTCGATATGATAGAGAAGATAACGACAATATCAGGGTTAAAGGTGGTTGCCTGTATTTTCAATAAGGTTTATGAAACCGGCAGAAAAGTTGCGAAGGGGTTTAAAGAATCAATGCGAATTGTATTTGATAAGCATCTTGGGCAATGGTATTATGTCGCCGTCCCTAAAAATACAACTTTAGAAGTGGCCTAAGTTATTTTATTTTATGCACGTTTATAAGTAAGTAATTGTTTTTACTGAATTATACTTTGTCACATGACAGATAAGCAGGCGATTTTGCCAGTCTTGACTGATTTTCAATGAGTTACGTTAAATATGATCCAGTAAAATTAATACGCTTTATGATGATTCTTCGGCACCGGAGTCATTCAATGGGATAGGGTGAATGGGCTTATCGGGGTAATGGGATCTTTGCCACAGTTGACAGCATCGTTCCAACTGGGGCAAAGATTGGGTAATGAGCGATCTGGGATAAACAAAAATATTTAAGTACTTTGGCATAAGTTATCGGGTATTTGAACACTGTTAAGTTATTGATTTATAAAAAATCACATTTCTGTCAATTTTTGCCTAGTGCACGATCGCTCCAGTTGAAAGGCCATAGGAAAACAGGGGTAACCATAAAGGATTGCCCCTACAAGAACAATCGATATTGTAGGGGCAATCCCTTGTGGTTGCCCTTTTGGGTGGCCTTGGGATTTCAGATCGAATGCACTGGGTACTTATTATGCGGTGGAGCAAAATTCAGTCTATGGTCAAACAAAAACTTTGGGACACTTTGATACTGCCGTAGGTTTGTCAAACCTTATTACCTATTACCTATTGCCAATATTACCAAACCAAAATCATCCCATTCAACGATCCCAGCACCGATCCTTCAATTATCCCGAAAATTAGTTTTAAGTTTTTCGATGAGAAAACGGTGGACAGAAATTTCCTTAAAACGGTGTTTTAAGGTTTTTTGGTTCTTTTTTCGAGAGTTTGAAAACTGAAAAGTGCCATTTATTTTAAGAGGTTATTTATATAACACATTATAAATCAATGTATTAGGAAAAAACGTGACCATATATATCATAAAAAATAAGGGATATTAATACGGCACATATAATCAAATCGTTCAGGTAGGTGGGCAAGCGTTTGAACTAAAATTCTGTTAACTTATGGAGTTTAAAGGGAACCTATTGTCATTTCACCTAATTTCCAAGATGAGCCAATAATTTTATTTCTTTTACATTACTTACAGAGATTACTGACAGAGGTTACTTGTGAACTTTGCCTGCTATATTGTCTGTACACCGGTTTTTTGTTGGGCGACAGCCAAAAACCCGGACATCATCGCAAGTGTTGAGTTTATTCATTTATTTATTGAAAGTAGCTGTATTTTTCCAGATAATTTGCTATGGTTGGTTATTATTTAGAGCGGACTCATTTGAACAAATTGCTGATTTTACGATGACTTTGTTGTTTAATTTTTCTTTGCAGCAAGGCATTAGCATTACCTTTTATCTACTACCTATCACGGCTTTGTTAGGGATTCCACTGCTTCTTATGCTGGAAGTTTACCAGTATTTATCTGCCACGCCGCATTTTTACCAAAAATGGCCTTTGCCATTGCGTGGATTATTGTATGCGAGTTTGTTATTCATTTTAATGGCTGGAATAAGTAATGCAAATAATGCGACAACTGATTTCATCTACTTTGCTTTCTAGATTATCTGTTATTATCTGGGTAGTGCTGTGGTTACTGGTTTTTGAGCTTTTGCTTTATACCCTCGTGCCACCTACCCCTGTCGGCGTGAAGCCAAATCGGTTTCAGCGTTACTTAGAATATGGTAGTTCTGTAGAAGGGAAAATAGACAGAATGATTGCACCTACCGATGAAGCAACCACCGACTGGGTAGCGTTTGCTGGTTGGTTAGAGCCGTCGCGCAGACCAGACCTTCCACGCCAAAAACGGCAGACGGGCTACTCGTCGCTATTTATGGCATGTCTTTCTCTAATCATGTGGGCAGAGCATTAGTTGAACTGGAACCACGCATTACCGCCCGTTTGATCGCGGGACCTAGTGCGCCCCCTAACTACACTTACACGGCCTATTTACTTGATAGAAAACCGCATTCTGCCCAAGCGGTTTGCATGGGTATATTAGCTTCCGGTGTTGTGGGCATGACAACGATGACCGGTATGAATAAATCTTTTGAACGTCCCGCGCCGTTCACATTTCCAAAATACCGTATTGTGGAAAACCAATTAGAACCCATCTGGCCTAAGGTGCGCAATTTGACTGACTTGCGACGTGCGTTAAATGATAAAATGCTTTGGGAGGACTATATCCAACAACTTCAAATGGAAGATAGTTATTACGATCCTTTTCTTTTCAATCACAATGTGACTGATTATTTTGCGTTCATCAATTTTATGCGCCTCTCTTGGGCAAAAAAGCATGCTCGTAGCGTCAATGATACGGTTTATGGGCCAAATGGTTTTTTTGAGGACTCCGAAGTGATTCCGGTTTTACGCTTGATGATAAAGGAATTCGCTAAGAAGGCACGTAGCAATGGTCAATTACCCATACTGTTGTTGTTTAATAATCGTGGTTTTTCCGATCATTTGTACCAAACACTCGCTAATACCATTACTGAAGCGGGCATACCGACTGTGAGTAGTCACACTATCGCATCGGCTAATGACCCCAATAACTTTATACCTGGAGATGGTCATTTTCTTCCTAAGATCGATAAACAGTTGGCGCAGGCGGTTTTGAAAATTATCTCTGAACACAAGATGATGCCAGAAAAGGAACCAGGGAAATAGTGAGCAAGGACTTGGTCATAAATGTTCTACGCCGTGAACCGGAACAATGGTGCAAGTGAACCTTGCACTCCTAACCCATAAATAATGATATGAATATTCTTGGTATTTCGGCCTATTATCACGACAGTGCTGCGGCCTTAATCCGCTCAGGCGACATTATCGCGGCCGCACAAGAGGAGCGCTTTACGCGCAAAAAACATGATGCCGGTTTTCCGGTGCATGCGATTCGTTCTTGTTTAGAAGTTGGGCAAATTTCTTTGCAGGATGTAGATTATATTGTATTTTATGATAAGCCGCTGGTAAAGTTTGAGCGTCTGTTAGAAACATATTTAGGTTTTGCGCCTAAAGGTTTTCGTTCGTTTGTGCAAGCCATGCCGGTGTGGTTAAAAGAAAAGTTGTACCTAAAAACTTTGCTTAAAAAAGAATTGGCAACCTTAGGGACAAATTCGCAATTACCACCGTTGTTATTTACCGAACATCATCAAGCCCATGCTGCCTCGGCTTTTTTTCCCAGCCCTTTTCAAAAAGCGGGCGTGTTATGTCTTGATGGTGTTGGGGAATGGGCAACCAGTTCCGTGTGGTTAGGCGATGGCAATCAGTTGATTCCCCAATGGGAGATTGATTTTCCCCATTCATTGGGTTTATTATATTCGGCGTTTACTTATTTTACTGGATTCAAGGTAAACTCTGGCGAATATAAACTGATGGGGTTGGCACCTTATGGCGAGCCTAAATATGTCCAAACGATTTTGGATAACTTAATTGATCTCAAAGAGGATGGCACTTTTCAATTAAACATGCGTTATTTCAACTATACGGTTGGATTAACCATGACAAATAGTCGGTTTGGTAAATTATTTGGCGGCCCGCCGCGCCCACGAGAAGGCACTTTAACTCAGCGCGAAATGGATATTGCGCGTTCTATTCAAGCTGTGACTGAGGAAGTGGTGCTACGTTTGGCAAAGACGGTTCGCAAAGAGTTGGAGGTGGACTATTTATGTTTAGCCGGTGGGGTGGCACTGAATTGCGTTGCCAATGGGTGTCTTTTGCGGGAAAAGGTTTTTAAAGATATTTGGATTCAACCGGCTGCGGGTGATGCCGGCGGGGCGTTGGGCGCGGCACTCAGCGTGTGGCATGAATATCTTGATAAACCAAGACAAGTCAATGATAAGGATCAAATGCAGGGGGCTTATTTAGGCCCTCAATCTGATGACAAGGAAATCCGTACTTATCTTGATTCCATTAATGCCCCTTATGAATATTTGCCAGATTCTGAGCTGTTACCTAAACTGGCTCAGATTTTGGCCGACGAAAATGTGGTCGGCTGGTTTCACGGGCGGATGGAATTTGGGCCGCGTGCGTTGGGGGGGCGTTCCATCATCGGCGATCCACGTAGCACCAAAATGCAGTCGATAATGAATCTCAAGATTAAATACCGTGAGTCTTTTCGCCCCTTTGCGCCGTCTATTTTACAGGAGCGTGTGAGCGATTATTTTGAGATTGATTGTGCCAGTCCTTATATGTTATTAGTCGCTGATGTCAAACCTGAATTTCGATTGCCGCTCACGGAAGCACAGCAAAAATTATTTGGGGTAGAAAAACTCAATGTGCCTCGTTCAACATTGCCAGCTATTACCCATTTAGATTACTCGGCTCGGATTCAAACGGTGCATCAGGACACGAATCCTCGTTACCATGGCTTGCTGAAACAGTTTGAAACGTTAACGGGTTGCCCGCTGATTGTCAATACGTCCTTTAATGTCCGTGGTGAGCCGCTGGTGTGTACGCCTTTTGATGCTTATCAGTGCTTTATGCGGACAGAAATGGATTATTTAGTGTTGGAAAATTTTTTGTTATCTAAGCATAATCAGCCGAAAGTGGCGCAAGATGAGGCTTGGAAACAGGAGTTTGAATTGGATTGATGGTGAGTACAGCGGATTGACGGATTCAACGGATTTCTAGGTAAGTACAGCGGATTGACGGATTTAACGGATTTCTTGTTTGATAACTGATAAGGTTCGACTAAAAATTTCTCAAATCCAACACACCCCTAAATGGGCGCATTTCTATTTTCCCGCTTGACTAGTGCAGGAACGCTCCAGTCTTCGGAACACCCCAACGCCAACGGCTAAAGCCGTTGTCTAAAAGCTCAAGTACCCTAAAGGGCACTACGAAAACTAAACCCGGGGGTTAGTCTGCTTTAGCAGACTTGAGCTTTAAGCTGTTGGCTGTTGGCTTTCCCGCACTAGAACCAACGCCCCAACCCCGAAGGGGTTTTCAGGCTAAAGTTTAGCTCAAAGTACTTTAGCCTGAAAATGTGAATAATAAGGATCGACTAAAAATTTCTCAAATCCAACACACCCCTAAATGGACGCATTTCTATTTTCCCGCTTGACTAGTGCTGGAGAGCGGAAGTTTCCGTACCCCTCGCCAACAGCTTTTCACGCCAAAGTTTTTGCGCGCAAAATTTTCTTTGTTACAGCAGTTGTCTGAAAGCTCAAGTACCCTAAAGGGCACTACGAAAACTAAACCCGGGGGTTAGTCTGCTTTAGCAGACTTGAGCTTTAAGACAACTGCTTTAGCTGTTGGCTGAGGTGGTATGGATATTTCCGCTTTACTGCACTAGGGGTGTGTTGGGGGAAGTTAATTTTTTTTCGTTCCTAACTGATGACTGATAACTGATATGCACATTGAAATTCCTGATAAAAAAGGATTACGTGAATTTGGATTGATAATGGGCGGTATGTTTATCGCCCTATTTGGACTATTCTTCCCGTGGTTATTCGGTTTCACTTTTCCCTTATGGCCGTGGATTTTGGCTGGGGTGTTAGGGGGATTAGCGTTACTGGTACCAATCTTTTTGAAACCGATCTATCGTGGTTGGATGTTTATTGCTTTGATACTAGGTTGGATAAACACCCGCCTTCTTTTGGCTCTCGTGTTTTACTTGATGATGACACCGATGAGCCTCATCATGCGTCTTTTTGGAAAAAACGCGATGAAAAAAAAGCCCTCTCAGCTTGAAAGTTATCGCAACTTACCACATCCACGTCAACCCAAACAAATGGAGCATCCCTTCTAATGTTAGATTTACTGAAAGATCTTTGGGCTTTTATGAAAGTACGCAAAAAATTTTGGCTTGCGCCAATTATTATTGTGCTGTTGTTACTAGGCGGACTGATTGTGTTAACGCAAGGTTCAGCCGTTGCGCCTTTTATTTATACACTATTTTAAGGATAAATTGGGAAATACCCAGGAGTGCAAGGCGAACCTTGCGCGTCTGCACTCCTGTGCCTTATCAACTGGAAACAATCAATCTATGTTCGCAAAAGTCAAACGTCTCTTTTTCATTGTATTGGTTAATATCGCCATTTTAGGATTTGGTATTGTGAGCCTTGAGCTTATTTTTGGTGGTTGGCTCAATTCGCAGTGGCTGGCTCGGCTCAACCTGATTAGAGATGCCACCATAACTTATGATATTACTGGACTCTATGAAAGCACTAACAACACGGTGCTTTACACCAGAGATGTCCATGGACTTCGGGGATCGTTTAATGATCCCTCTGAAATCAACATATTAACCGTGGGCGGCAGTACCACCGATCAGCGATATATTAATGACGGTGAAACTTGGCAAGCGGTTATGCAGCAAGAATTTGAGGCGATGGGTAAGGAGATCGTCGTTGCCAATGCGGGGGTTGATGGACAATCCACTTTTGGGCATATCAAAAATTTTGAGTGGTGGTTTCCACATATCCCGAATCTAAAACCACAGTTTATTCTTTTCTACATCGGGCTAAATGATTTTTACAAAGATGCTGAATACAAATATGATGGTTTAGAGACCAAAGAAAAAAGAACTATTCGCCATATATTTCGTGAAAACAGTGCGTTATATTATTTTTCCAGAACGCTGAGAAACGCTTATGGTGCCATGTTTGTGCTTGGAATCGGGCATAGTTCAGTGAACTTTGCTGACATTGAATGGACTGAGAAACCGCTGCAAACCGGCTATGATGAGATAATGGCTGCGCGACTCAAGGCTTATGCAAAACGTTTAACTATTTTGGTTAACAAAACCAAACAGTTAGGTTCAATACCCATTTTCGTGACTCAGCCTTATCGGAAATATCGCTTTATCAACGGTACTGTTCAAGGAATTGCGGAAAAGTCCCTCTATGAAAATGTGGAGATCAATGGTGTGGACTATTATCATTTGATGAAGAAATTAGATGCCGTCACGCTTGATAACTGTCAGCAAAACGGTGAAGTGTGTATAGATATGGCGAAAGACACTTTATGGGAAAATGAGGATTTCTATGATTTCACCCATATGACACCAAAGGGTGCCAGAAAAGTTGGGGTTTATTTAGTGGATAAACTTAAAGACGTTAAGTAGACACACTTTAACACCTATTAGTAAGTACAGCTAATCCCAGAAATCAACGATTTTAAGCGACGTTTAACATTAACAAACATAAAATCAGCGAATTCAATGATTTGAGTAGGATGGATATTGCTAAAGCGTATCTGCTCTGAGTGTGGCGGTGAATACACACAGCGATATCCACCTTACAAAACTAACTTCCCCTAAAGCCGATTTGAATCTTGTACAAAAAAACATCTGTGATTGAAAGGAGTACAAGGCGAACCTTGTACGAAAAGGCAGTGCATTAGCAGGAGTACAAGGCGAACCTTGTACGAAAAACCGCGATTGATGGGCAGGAGTACTTCGCTCCCTTTGTACGAAAAGGCAGTGCAGTGCATTAGCAGGAGTACAAGGCGAACCTTGTACGAAACTGATGTTACGCATATTGCTTTGACGATGTCACAGTTTGTGCAATCAAGCTGAAATGCGAAGGCCATTATTTGCTATTCGCGATTTGAAATTATTCATGGCCGTTAAATAAAAATGCGAAAACGGTTATTTGCTATTCGCGATTTGAAATTATCCCTGGCCGTTAAATAAAAGGGGCAACCGCGAGGGATTGCCCCTACAATATAGACGTTCAGAAAAATATTTAGGGCAAAACCGTAAAGCTTGAAAAAACGCTTTACGGTTTCTAACTGCGGAACATCAACTCAGAGCATTTTTTTACATATATTTCTTAACCTCTAATGTCCTTTGATACTTCTTATCCCCCCCTGGATTTTTCGCATTCGTCGTTTCCTTCCAGACTTTCGCCTCCACCATACGTTCCTTAATGGATTCTGCTACCGCTTTTTTATCCTCAGAACTTTCCCAATGCCCTTCTTTGAGTTTTTGTAACAACGTAATATAACCCGCTTGACTCGCTTTGGCTTCAATGAGTTCTTCCATACTCAGTTCAAACGGGGACATTTGGGCTTTTCTTTGCGCGTTCGCCGCTTGACGTTCTGCTTCGGCTTTTTCACGTTGCATTTCCGCAATCACTTCGTCGCGCTGTTTTATCAAAGAATCACGCGCGACTTCGTTAAGCTGCATGTGTCCATAACCGGCCGCTGTTTTTGCGCCAGCACCCAACCAATTCAGTGCGTTTCCCAGTGCGTCAAAGGCTTCACCCACCCGTGCTTTATAAGTTTGGGTGCGAGGCGCAACGAGAAATAACAATTTAGTGT
>QNER01000039.1 GCA_003646175.1 Candidatus Parabeggiatoa sp. nov. 1 | reverse complement strand
GCGATAGCATCACAATGGGCTCCTATTCAAAAAGTGATACTATCGCAAAAAACAGCGATAGCATCACAATGGGCTCCTATTCAAAAAGTGATACTATCGCAAAAAACAGCGATAGCATCACAACTTGTGAGTTGATCACATTTTTTGTCCTGTACATAGAAATTATAGTTAGTATTTAGTAAGTATGATTCAATTGACTTTTTACCCCCTATCAATTGAGTACAACTAATCCCAGAAATTAACGAATTAAACCTTTGATTCCAACTAATCCCTGAAATCTTTGAGCCAACCAACTTTGATACCAACTCATATTAGCAATTTCCAACCAAAATTCGTTTTTTCCTGAATTCAAAGTACTTATTCAAAAACTTTCTCGTTCCCATTCAATAAAGTGTCATTTCGAGCAAAGCTCACGAAATCTGGCCAACGTTTTAATATTTCTCTTCTCGGAAAAAATAAATGACACGCTATAAGGGGTTTAACCTTGGAGCGATCCCCTTGAACCGATCCCCTTTCCCCTCACACCAATACCAAATTATCCCGATGAATCAACTCAGGTTCATCCACATAACCCAGAATGTCTGCAATTTGTTCACTTGGATGACCTAATATTTTCTGGGTTTCTTCTGCATTATAATTCACCAAACCACGCGCCACTTCTTGTCCATCTGGGCTAAGACAAGCCACCATATCCCCCCGTGTAAATTCACCGCCGGCACGAGTGACTCCAATCGCTAAAAGACTTTTCCCAAAATGGCGCAACACTTTGACGGCCCCTTCATCTAAATATAAATAACCACACATTTTAAGATGCGAAGCCAACCATTGTTTACGTGCTGCCAGAGGGGGTTGAGCGGGCAGCAATAAAGTCCCTAGATTTTTTCCGGCCGCAATCTGTAGTAACACGTCGGGAACACGCCCAGAGACAATCAGCGTTGCCGTACCAGAGCGAGCGGCCAGCGTCGCAGCCCGCAGTTTGGTCAACATGCCACCTCGTCCCACTGTGCTACCTTTGTCCCCAGCCATGGCTTGAAAACGAGCATCACCGGCATAACCTTCTTCAATCAAGGCCGCCGTTGGATCGGTACGTGGATCACGCTCATATAAGCCTTGTTGATCCGTGAGTATTACCAGTAAATCGGCTTCTATTAGATTGGCGACCAAACCTGCCAGCGTGTCATTGTCAAAACGAATTTCTTCGGTAGCGATGGTGTCATTTTCATTAACGACGGGCACCACACCTAGGCTGATTAGAGTGTGCAAGGTGCTACGCGCATTTAGATGACGTTCGCGATTGGCTAAATCATCATGGGTCAACAACACTTGGGCCGTGTGCATGGCATGTTGTTGAAAAAATGACTCATAAGTTTGTACCATGCCCATTTGTCCAACCGCTGCGGCCGCTTGCAATTGATACAGGGCGGTGGGGCGTTGCGCCCATCCCAAGCGTGTCATGCCTTCAGCAATCGCACCGGAGGACACTAACACTAATTCCACATCGCGTTGATGCAAAGTGGCCATTTGGGCAACCCAGTTTTTAATGGCCGTTTTGTCTAAGCCGCGTCCGTCATTGGTAAGCAAGGCACTACCAATTTTGATGATCCAGCGTTTATATTTCCCTATGTTTTGGCGGGCATTCATACTTTGACTATCGCTATGACTTGACATTGATTTCTCCGTCATTTTAGTACCCTCCTTTAGCAAAGGAATGTTATGGGGATTTCGTTCTGTCATCATCATTGTTTAACGTTTTTTGTTAATAAAAATACGCTAATCTACTCAGCCCTGAAAGGGCGCTTTATTAAAGCCCAGGGCTGCGCCCTGGGAACTTGCTTTTTCACCAGAATAACAACGAACAAGCCCACCAGGTGCTCGTTAAAATTTTAATGCGCCCTTTCAGCACCTGGGGCGTTGCCCCAGGCTATAAATAATAAGCCCTGTTGGGGCTGAGCACCTGGGGCGTTGCCCCAGGCTATAATAATGCGCCCTTTCAGGGCTTTAAATACCTGGGGCGTTGCCCCAAGCTATAATAATGCGGCTTTAAATACCTGGGGCGTTGCCCCAGGCTATAATAATGCGCCCTTTCAGGGCTTTAAATACCTGCCGCAAAGGACAGGCTATAATAATGCGCACCTTCGGTGCTGAGTAGTTACGAAATAAAATAACTTAAAATAACTTTCTCGGTTCTAGGCTAGATTTTTTGCGCGCAAAAACTTTAACTTGAAACTCAGTTTTTGTGTACAAAAACTGATACCGATAAACCCAAATGTTTGTGCCTCGAAACCAAGTTAAGTTTTTTTTGTAACAGCTCAGCCCTGAAAGGGCGCTTTATTAAAGCCCAGGGCAACGCCCTGGGAACTTTTTTTTCAAAAAACTTGGTTTTTTGACGGGTACATTTTTTGTGCAGCCCTGCATTTTTGCGTTTAACCGCACAGGTGGATAAATTTCATGGATATCAGTAGTTCAGGCGTTAATTAAATCCGTAAAATCAGGAAAGAAGCTGTACTAAATATCCGTAAAATCAGGAAAGAAGCTGTACTCTTTACTTGACAAGCGCAAAACTAAAGCGCACGATGACTCACTTCAAAATCCACCAATGATAAAAACCAAAACGGTGAATATTTGTTATATTTTTTTTTGCAAGCTTGATTTTAATTTTTGTTTAAACTAAGCTACCTATTAAACATCAAAAATCCTTAAAACTTTAAACCTTTTACCAATTGAATCTTAAGTGCTTGATTTTATGACATTTGTGTCAGTAATAATACAAGTCTTAACTAAATCAATGGGTTACATAAAATTGGTATAAATATATATTTTTTGATGAAAACCTAAACCGACTTTACGGGCTGGAAAATTCGCCAGTCCACCAATTGTGCGGTGCGCTTGAGTGCTAAACACACTCAGCGCACCTGCCCAAAATCCAAACCTAACTTAGGAGACAAGGTTGAATCATGGATACTATCCATAATACCGTAAATGCCGGGTACTGTTCAAAACCGGTAACCCGTTATTTCAATGCACAGGTCATTGCGAATGGCCGGTTTTTATGCAAAGAAATTCCCACCAAAAACAAACTCCCCCCAAAAAGCATAAGCTTAGGGTATTTTGCCGCCCTACGTTCTTGGCATTACCAATATTTTTAGGATGGTCATCGACTGCGTCGGCCGTCACAAATTGCGATGCGGTGACTGAAATCCCCCCTGCTGAGTGTCATACCTTAGTGGCATTTTTTGGCAGCACGGCCGGGCCTATCTGGTCCACGCGGACTAACTGGAAAGTGACAAACGAGCCATGCGGTTGGCATGGCGTTTCATGTAACAATGGGCATGTTAGGTACCTTTCGCTGTATGGCAACAAATTGACTGGTACGCTCCCCGATTTGAGTGCTTTGAGTCATTTGGAGTCTCTTGGACTATACTCCAATAAACTAAGCGGCTCTATCCCCAATTTGAATGCCCTGACCAATTTGAAAACCCTCAATTTGGAGCACAACCAATTGAGCGGGCCTATCCCTGATATGAGTGGCCTGACCAAGTTAGAGGATATTAGGCTGTACAACAACCAACTGACCGGTATCACCAGTTTCAAGGGTTTGACCAGTTTGAAATCCTTCAGTGCATCCAACAACCAACTGACCGGCCCTATCCCGAGTTTAAACGACTTGAATAGTCTAGGGACACTCGAACTGCACAACAATCAACTGAGCGGCCCTTTACCCGATACAAGTGCGTTGGGCAGTTTGAAGTCTCTCTATCTGTACAACAACCAACTGAGTGGCCTCACTAATTTTAAGGGGTTGACCAGTTTGGAGTCTCTCAATATTTACAACAACCAACTGAGCGGCCCTATCCCCAGTTTTGCTGACTTGAAAAATGTGACGGAAATTAGGCTTTACGATAACCAATTAAGTGGGCCGATTCCCAATCTCGATAACTTGACAAAGTTGTCGTCTCTCGATCTGCATGACAACCAATTAACCGGACCTATCCCGGATCTCACTAATGTCGCCGAGTTGTATACACTGCATCTGCAAAACAATCAACTGTGCGGAAACATTACACCTTCCCTGATTATTCCGAGTTTGTTGTCTAACATCAATTTGGACAACAATCGGTTAACCGCGTCTGATCCGATAGTGAAAATGTTCCTTGACGACAAAAATCCGAGCTGGGCAAAAACACAATCCGCCCCCGGCTCTTGTTCGTCTACGGAACCCGTTGACCCCGGCACTGAGCCAGTCGCCAATCAATCCCCCATTGCCACATTTACCGTCACGCCCAACTTTGGCGAAGCCCCCCTTCAAGTCAATTTCAATGCCAGCGGTTCTTCTGATCCCGACGGCCGCATTATTCAATATCAATGGGCTAGCTCGGATGGGCAACAAACGCTAGGCCTGACACCCAGTTTAACCTTTAACAAAGTTGGTACGCACACTGTCACGTTGACGGTAATTGATAATAATCGGGCCACCGCCACCGCTGCCCAAACGGTTGTCGTCACCGAATCAACGCAACCCGATCCACTCAGGCCAGCATTTACAGTAACGCCGATGCAAGGCGAGGCCCCACTCACTGTCAATTTGAATGCCGGTAATTCTTCGCCAAGTGCGGAGATTTCGCAATATGATTGGTCAACGTCGGATGGACAAATCACGTCTGACAGAACCAGCCGCTTGACTTTCAATAAACCGGGCATCCACATCATCGCCCTGACTATCACCGGCAATGATGGTAGGACCGAAAGCACGCAACAAACGGTGATTGTGCAATCGCCCCCGGTGGCTCGATTTATGGCGATTCCCAATGTCGTTAAACCCTCGTCGCCAGAAGTTCAGTTAGAGGCCAGCGCGTCTTTTGATGCTGATGGGCGAGTAGTGGATTACTTATGGACGTTGTCTAATGGTCAAATCGTTGCCGGTGAAAAACCCACTGTGAGTTTTGATAGAGAAGGCAGCTATCAAATCAGTTTAGTCGTGACAGACGACGATGGACTGTCTAGCACCAATGTTGCCACGCAAATTGTCACGGTGGTGCCGGATGTTGAGAAATTAGCGCCAGTTGCGATTATTGATATTGATGACAAACAGGCCGTATCACAGCGGACGGTGCAACTGAGTGCGAAACGTTCAATAGATGCCGACGGGCGTATTGAAAACTATGAATGGCACCTTTCCGATGGTCAAACGTTCACCGAGGAAACGAAGGAACTGACTTTCCCTGAAGAGGGTGAATATCTCGTCACGCTGCGGGTGACTGATAATGACGGCTTAACGGGTGAGGAGAGTCGTACTGTCTTGGTGGGAGAACGTGTACTGGTTGAATTTGAAGGCATGAAGGACTTCTATGATATTGGCGATCTGGTGGTTGTCGATCTCATAGAAAGCGTCAATGTGAAATCACGCTTTGATTTGGTTGACCTTTGGGTGGCTATTAAAATCCCGACGGGTGAAGTGTTCTTCAGGACACCTTTACCTTTGAAACCTTTCGATTTCAGACCCCAAGCCTTAAAAGAATCATTACAAAGCATGGATGCCGCCCACCGCTTGCTGGATTTTGAAGTGGTGCCAGGTATAGGCGGAACGTATACTTTCTATGCCGCCTATTTTGAGGAAGGCGCTAATCCAATGGAACATTTGGATGAACTGGATGCCATTCTCCGATCCAACTTGGCGATACAATCGACAATATTAGCGAATGAGTAACCTTCTGGACAAAACCTTCGAGGTTTGAAAAACCTCGAAGGTTTTGGCTTTTGCCTAATAACTTCACGGATAGCATTCCTTCTCAGGGATGCTATCCGTTATGGTTTGTGATGGACAACAATCAATTCATTATATTTCGCACTGGGAACATTCCAAAAAAACGGAATATTTTGTAAGTCATTGATTTATCATGGAGTCTATCTTTGAGCGTTGAATAAGGTACTTGTTAAATCAACAGGTTATAATGTTTGACCAACTAGGAAAGCTCCGATATTCAAGTTTCTACCAATCCGTTCTCCAGTTTGTGGACAAATATCTCACGCCCTGGTTCTTGCTTCAAGCAAGCGGGTTGTTACAGCAAGCTGCAACAGAGCCCATCTTGTCCGCAAGCGTTAATTTCCGAGGAACTCCCGGTATTTTAACCTAGCTTCAATATAAAAGGTTTTTTAAGTTAATAGCCGCATTCAAATCTCGGTCCAGCGATTGACCACAAGCTTCGCAATGGTAAACACGTTCGTGAAGCGCAAGTTGTTCTTTTTTATTACCACAGTTTGAGCAAATTTTTGATGACGGAAACCACCTATCAGCAATCAACAAGTAATTGCCCTTATATTTAGACTTATACTCAAGTTGCCGCCGAAACTCGTAAAAACCAATATCAGCAATCGCACGAGAAAGCTTACGGTTTTTTAACATGCCAGAGACATTCAAATCCTCAATCACAATTCCACCAAAATGATTAGTAAGGAATGAGGTCAACTTGTGAATAGAATCAAGCCTAATATTTGTTATTTTGGCATGTACTGATGCTATCTTTTCTTTGATTTCCTGTCTGTTATTTGATCCTTTTAACCGCCGCGACAATGAACGCTGCATACGCTTTTGTTTTTTGAGAGATTTCTTTAAAGGTTTTGGTGCTTCAAATGCTTCCCCGTTTGACAAAGCGGCAAGTGCCTTAATACCTAGATCAACACCCACACCAGCTTGGCTATTGCATGATTTAGGTGCTTGACATAATTCAACATTAAGACTAACAAACCACTTATTTGCTCGAGGAGAAATTGTGGCACTTATCACCCTTCCAGAAAAACGCAAAGTTTCTCGCATTCGCATCCAACCGAGTTTGGGTAATTTGAAGTATTTGCCATCAATATTAATATGGTCATTTCCAATATAAAAGCTATCATGGTGACCTTTCTTCTTTAATTTGGGATAACCTCCTAATCCGTTAAAAAAACGATTAAATGCTGTTTGTAGATGGATAAACGGCTGTTGACTCGCATATTTAGTCACATCGTACATCCACGGAAAATCAACAGGTTTTATCGCATTAAATTGCTTTTTTAGTGCGAAAGCCGTTGGTTTTAAACCATTTTCAGATTGATTTTTCCATTCTTCTAAGGCCCAATTCCAGGTGAAACGAGCAATTCCACAAGCCTGCTTAAGATATTGTTCTTGCTCGTTATTTGGGTCCAAACAAATTTTATGGGCAAGTGTTAGAGTCATTTTTTAAAGCTTCTAATGTTTTTTTGGCTTTATTTTTAGCCGAACGGCGACCATAAAGCCTAGCACAAAAAGAAGTTAATACGGCTTTTCCTTCTTCTACCAAATCATCTTCTAACTCCTTATTATCTACAACAATTAAACTTCTACCTTGGGATTTTAGAGCATATTTAACATATTCGTATCCCAAACGCATTAATCGGTCTTTATATTCAACGGCTATTATTTTAATCGAAGAATCGCTTAATAATCGCATGAATTTGGGCTTATGACCATTCAAACCGGCGCCTATTTCAGTTACCGTTTTTGAAACGGTAAAGCCCTGTTGAGTCACGATTGCAACCACTCTTGCTATTTGTCGGTCAATATCTGATTTTTGATCACCCGATGAAACACGAACATAAACAACACAGTCTTTGTTTTTTTTATATCCAGAAGTTTTAACCAAAAGGGTCCCTGTTGCCATTTGCTCTACTGGTACCGGCAATTTTCCCTCATCAAACCAACGCCATGCGGTTTTATATGAGACACCTTGTAATTTAGCCCACTGGCTTAATTTCATGTGGGATTATTTTTTTGACATAAAAGAACAGTATTTAACCCCTTTCTCCTTAATTGCCCCAGTCCGTGTTCCTCTTCGGAAACCGTTGACCCCGATACTGGCACCGAGCCAGTTACCAATCAATCCCCCTTACCGCATTTACCATAGCACCTAATTCAGGCGAAGCCCCACTTCAAGTCCAGTGCTCTTTATCCCCAATCAACAATCACAAACAAGGGGTTATCATTTCCCAAAGCGCTGCACGATTTATGAAAAATATCAAATATTATAAATAAAAATCAATATGTTATATTAAATTTTGAATATGCCCTGATCATTGTTTTATTTTCATCAAACTCGTAAAATAATTTTAATTGCACAATAAAGATAAATCATTTTGGCAGGAGTCCAAGATTTATCTTGGACGTCCAAACTAAAGTTTGGACTCCTCAGTCCAAGATAAATCTTGGACGGATTGAACTGGAATACTATAGTAGGTGGATAGCGTAGCGCGTATCCACCAAAAATTTAATGATTAAAATTCAACTACTTAAAAAAGTTGAGCATCGCGTAACATTTCTTAAAAAATAAATCCATCCGAAATATGAACTGACAGAAATAAACCCATCTAATTGACAATACCTCCACCAATTTTGTAACTCATTGTTTTTTAAGAGAGGTACTTGCAAAACTACCAAAAATTTCTTGCTGTAAATAATCCTATGAAAGTCCAAAGCACAGCAAAGCTGCGCTTTGAACTCCAATCTACGCAAAAATTGACAGCAATAATTATTTTCATTTGTCATTTGTATTATTAAGCCTTATGATCCCGTCTTGCATTTTTTTAATGGGGCCCACCGCATCCGGCAAAACCGATTTGGCGGTTTCCATGGTCAAACATTTTCCTTGTGATATCATTAGCGTTGATTCAGCCATGGTGTATCAAGGGATGAACATTGGCACAGCTAAGCCTTCTGCCTCGGTTTTAGCCCAAGCCCCCCACCGTCTAATTGATATCCGTGATCCTACCCAGATTTATTCGGTGGGACAATTTTGCCGGGATGCACAGGCCGAAATCCAAGCAATCCAGTCTGCTGGGCGTATTCCGTTGTTAGTGGGTGGCACCATGCTCTATTTTCACAGTTTGCAACAGGGTTTATCAGAACTCCCCACTGCCGACCCCCAAATGCGCCAACGTTTAAATAGTGAGGCCGAACAAATTGGCTGGCCGGCTATGCACCAACGCCTCGCTAGCATTGACCCACAAGCAGCGCAACGTATTCATCCCAATGATGCCCAACGCATTCAACGTGCGCTTGAAGTATATGAAGTGTCCGGGGACACAATGACTGCATGGTGTGCCAAAACCAAGGCCCAGCAATTGGCACAGCCCATCATTAAATTAGTGATTGCCCCGGCTCAACGTAGCGTTTTACATGCTAGAATAGCGCAACGTTTTCATGCTATGCTTGAACAAGGGTTTATTGAAGAAGTCTATGGTTTTTTTATGCGTGGCGATCTTAATCCAGATTTACCGGCTATGCGTTGTGTGGGATATCGTCAAGTATGGCGTTATTTGGCCGGAGAACTGGATCATGTCAGTTTGCCCGAAAAGGCAATTATTGCCACCCGACAATTGGCTAAACGACAACTGACTTGGTTGCGTGCCCAAACCGAGGCCCATTGGTTTGATAGCCTTGAACCAAATATGACTGAGCAGGTGTTGAAATGGCTGGAAAAAAACCATTGCATTTGTGAATTGTGAATTGTGAATTGTGAATTGTGAATTGTGAATTGCGTTCGCGCCTAAAGTTTTTGCACGCAAAAACTTTAGGCGCGAATTGTGAATGAATAATTGGGTTTGCCCAGTCTATGCAATTGCATAAACCACTTTCATTTTCATCATTAGAAAGGGCGTTCAGTATAAACTGTAGGGCAATCGCATGAAATTTGGGGTGATTTCGTCCTAAAAGAAAAAACGTTCAAGTAAAATATGAATTGTAACTTATTGATTTTAAAAGTTGTGCGATTGCTTTGGTATAAACTGTCTCAAAACTGTTAAACGTCATAAGTTAAGTGTAAAATGTAATAGACTTTTAGATAAATTGAAATCTAAGCTTTAGCTTATGACACACCGCCTAAAGTTTCGGCACCAGCACTTCGCTTTTATAAACTCATATCGGCTCCCTTCAAAATGTTGGGGGCAACCATAAAGGATTGCCCCTACTATAGTTAGTTTTTCAGAAAAATAACAGAAGCGGATGCTATCCCTTTTCGGGATAGTATCCGTCAATGGCTTGTGAAATTATTTATCTGAACACTCTATAGCCATTGGATATGGTAGGGGCAATCCCCCGCGCAAGCCTTTTTCGGGATAAATGAAGGGTGCCCTCATTTCGACACAAAAAATTGATTGGGGCAAAAACAGCGCCGCGAACTGATTTCTAGGCTTAATGGCGCGCACGATAGCTGATACACATCTTTTATTGTCTTTTCGACGGTCTAAATTTTTTTTGCGCGCAAAAACTTGAACCTCGAAATCAGAATTTTCAGAATTTAAGAATTTTCAAAATTATCAATCAGAATTATGGGGTGAAAAAATGTTATTCTGTTAATTCTTAAATTCTGTTAATCTTGATTCAGACAATAAAATTGCGTGCCATTAATTTCCAGGCTAAAGTTTTTTGTACACAAAACACTTTAGCTTGGAACTGAAGAGCAGTGGAAGTCATCGAAACAATAATATGGAGAACAACTTTATGAACAAAGGGCATTCCCTACAAGACCCTTTTTTAAATGCACTACGCAAGGAGCGGATACCCGTCTCAATTTATTTAGTCAATGGCATCAAGTTACAAGGTCAAGTTGACTCGTTTGACCAATTTGTGGTATTGCTCAGAAATTCTGTCAATCAAATGGTGTATAAACATGCCATTTCTACCATTGTTCCGGCACGTAATGTCAAAATACCCTACGATGACGAGATGGGTGAAGATGAAAATCCATCACCGACTGAGTCATCTTAATTCACATTGAGAGGTTCGGGCTATGTTTGAACGGCCACGCTATGGTGAACGTGCCATCTTGGTATCCATAACTATGACCCGTTTGGCTGAGCAACCTTCGCCGGAAGAATTTGCTGAATTAGCGCATTCCGCAGGCGTAACGATCGTGACTCAAGTCAGCGGCACACGCGAGGTTCCCGATCCCAAAACTTTTGTCGGGCGTGGTAAGCTTTCCGAAATTGAAGCATTGGTGCAGGAACTGACTGCCGAGGTGGTATTGTTTAATCATGCATTAACGCCGGGGCAAGAACGAAATCTGGAACGCGCCTTACAGTGTCGAGTAGTGGCTCGCACCGGGGTTATTTTGGATATTTTTGCCCAGCGGGCCCGTTCTTTTGAAGGAAAGTTACAGGTTGAGTTGGCACAACTCAAGCACCTCAGTACACGTTTGGTGCGTGGCTGGACTCACTTGGAACGCCAAAAAGGCGGTATTGGGCTACGTGGGCCGGGTGAAACCCAGTTGGAAACCGATCGCCGTTTGATCACGGAGCGTATTAAGTTTATCAATAAGCGTCTTTCCAAAGTCAGTCAACAACGCGAATTGGGTAGAAAAGCACGGCACCGTGCCCAATTACCAATAGTATCGCTGGTGGGCTATACTAATGCTGGTAAATCAACCTTGTTCAATCGTCTCACCAATGCGAATGTCGTTGCCGCTTCACAATTGTTTGCCACTTTGGATACCACCTTGCGCCGAGTGACTTTACCGGATAAAAAGACACTCATTTTGGCAGATACTGTGGGCTTTATACAACAATTACCGCCTGATATTATTGCGGCTTTTCGTGCGACTTTGGACGAAACCCGTCAGGCAACACTGTTGCTGCATGTTGTTGATGCAAACGATCCAGAGCGGCAATGGCGCGTTGAACAAGTTAATCAGGTATTGGCTGACATTGGGGCAGCCGAGGTTCCGCAGTTTATCCTTTATAACAAAATTGACTGTTTGGACGATTGCCTAGCTCGCTGTGAACGCAATAGTGAAGGGCGAGTCACTAAAATTTGGTTGTCGGCGCGAAGCGGAGCGGGCATTGATTTACTCTATGACGCATTGTCAGAACAACTGAATCAGGATAAGGTGCGCCGTTGTGTGCGTGTGCCAGTGCAGGCGGGTGAGTTGCGTGCACGTTTGTTTGCTGAGACGACGGTTTTGCGTGAACAATACGCAGAGAATGGTGATAGTTTGCTAGAAATACAAATATCGGCGCAGCATTTTGCCCAATTAGTAAAGAGTGATCCCCGATTACAGCCAATCACCGATATTTGAAGGGGAAAGGAGGAAAATAATTCCCAATCGCGCCTAAAGCACTATTTTTCTAGAAAAACTTTTGCTAAGGTCCCAATTTACAATTTTTCACACACTTTGATTGATATTGATCACTATTAAGGAGCATACATGGCTTGGAATGAACCTGGTGGTAATGGGAAAGACCCGTGGGGCCACCGTAAAAATGAATCAGGCCCACCTGATTTAGATGACATTGTCCAAAAAATACAGGACAAGTTGAGTGACTTGTTTGGAGGTGGTAAAGGTAAAGGCAGTGATCATGATGGACAGGGAGGTGGCGGAAAGGGCCTCAGTTGGTCAGTAATCGCCTTTCTTGCTGTTATTCTGTTGACTATATGGAGTCTGTTTGGGTTTTATATTGTGCAACCTGCGGAAATAGGAGTCGTCACGCAGTTTGGACGCTATAAGGGAATGACCCAAGACGGTTTAAACTGGCATTGGCCTTATCCGATTGAACAAGTCGAAAAAGTCAACGTTAAAGAGGTGCGAGCAGTCACTCATAAAGCCTTGATGCTGACTAAGGATGAAAACATCGTTGAAATTGAACTGGTTGTGCAATACTTGGTTAATAATGCCAAGGATTACTTGTTCAATGTGCGCGAACCCGACAATACCTTGCTTCAAGCGACGGAAAGCTCCTTACGTGAAGTGGTGGGGACTAGCAACATGAATGGGGTCCTGACCAGTGAACGTACCCGTGTTGCCGTTGAGACCAAGGATTTGATTCAAACCATTGTGGATCGCTACCAAACCGGCCTTGAGGTGATCCAAGTCAATATGCAAAACGCACAACCGCCGGCCGCTGTACAAGCCGCGTTTGCGGATGTGATTAAAGCGCGTGAGGATGAAGAACGCAGTAAAAATAAAGCCCATGCTTATGCCAATGAAATCGTGGAAAGAGCAAAAGGGTTTGCCGATAAACTGCGACAAGAAGCTCAAGCCTACAAAGCGCAGGTCATCGCCCGGTCGGAAGGTGAAACCATGCGCTTTTTAAGTATTTTGGCCGAATATGAGAGAGCACCTGATATTACTCGCCAACGTTTGTATTTCGAAAGCATGGAGTCGGTGTTATCCAACACCAGCAAAGTGATGATTGATGTTCAAAGTGGCAATAATTTGATGGTGTTACCGCTGGATCGCATTTTTGGCAATACCGCTAACACCCTCCCATCAGGGTCAAATGTAATTCCGGGTCTATCGTCAACAGCGAGGAGCAATGACCCAGAAAATAATCAGCGCAATGATCCACGTAACAGAGGAGGACGCTAATGGCAGCGAATAAAATGATAGTGGGCTTTTTAGCACTGGTGCTGTTGTTTGTCGGATTGATGTCCGTTTTCACCGTTAAAGAAACAGAACTTGCTTTAATGTTGCGTTTAGGGAAAGTTGTCAGTGGTGATTTTGACCCGGGACTGCATTTTAAGATCCCCCTCATTCACAAAATACGCCATTTTGATAAGCGTATTCAAACCCTTGATGCGAACCCTGAACATTTTTTGACCAGTGAAAAGAAAAACCTGATTGTTGACTCCTTTGTCAAATGGCGGATTAAAAATGTCGTCTCCTACTTTACCGCTGTGAGTGGTAACCCACAACTGGCGGGCAATCGCTTGAAGGAAACCATTGCCGATGGGCTACGCAGCGAGTTTGGTAAACGCACCATTAAAGAAGTGGTTTCTGGTGATCGGGCCGAGATCATGGATATCATCACCGAGGCTGCCAGTAAGCGTGCTGCAGAATTTGGCATTGAAATTGTTGATGTGCGTATCAAAAAGATTGAATTGCCGACGGAAGTCAGCACCTCAGTCTATCGCCGTATGGAAGCGGAACGTGAGCAAGATGCTAAACAATTGCGTTCTCAAGGTGAAGCTGAGGCCGTGCGTATCCGTGCCGCAGCTGATCGTGAAAGCGTTGAACTGGTTGCTTTGGCAGAACGCGATGCGGACCAAATTCGTGGTGAAGGCGATGGGGGCGCGGCCGATATTTACGCTCAAGCCTATAACCAAAATTCCGAGTTTTATGCGTTATATCGCAGTCTCAATGCCTACAAGAAAACCTTTAATGATCGTCGCGATATTTTGCTCATTCAACCTGATTCTGATTTCTTTCGTTATTTCAAAAGCTTGACGGGTAGTGTCCCAAAATCCGACCCCTCCCCCATTTCTCAAAGGGGAGAGACACCTCCTAAAGAAAGAGTGGAAACCGTCTCCCCTCAACCTTTGGCGGGGGGAGAAAAAGAAGTTAGCGGAGATTTAGACTAACATTATGTGGGAAGAATTTTGGATTGCCTTCGCCTTGATTTTTGTCATCGAAGGCTTTATGCCCTTTCTTAATCCGACCGGATGGCGTAGAACTTTGCGGATGGTCAGTGAAATGGATGACAACACGCTACGCATGATTGGCTTTGCCAGCATGATATTCGGCCTAATACTGTTATATTTAGTACATTAAGGGGATCGCTCCAAAGGGAAAGGATTACAAGTTAGTTGTTTCGTTCATTAGGCCGACGAATTCCCGAACCGCCTTGTAAGTCGTTTCGTCAATTGGTTTGCCGGACGGGGCTCCGAACCCCGTCCGCAACGTTTGGCTTATCAAGGTAACGGCAAACGTGATTCGCCTGTTGCAAACCAGCGTCTGCTTAATTTGGTCTTATGTAACGTAACTCATTGATTTATAAATAGTCAGTGAATATCAATAACTTAACTGTAATGTGACAAAGTCAAATTAAGATAATCTGGTTTTTAAATTTCTCCAAAACTCCTTTTTCAAAGCTTCTCTTTACCCATAAGTCGATAACTTATTGAAAATTATGAATGGGATTGATTAGAATTGTGTTCGCTGTGGAAGTTTGCTAGAAAAACTTCTATAGCAAATTGTAAATGAATGCCTCATTAATCATTAACCCATTGTTTTAATTACAATTCACACGCAAAAACAAAATTGTGGGTAAAGATTAGTTTTCAAAGGGGGGAATATCGTTCAAAATACCGGTTTATTCTTGCACAGGCACTTCTTACCTATTACCCAATCTGACCCCGGGCAACCATAAAGGATTGCCCCTACAAGATTCGGATCAAAGGGGCAATCCCCCACGCAAGCCCCATCACTGGTATTTTAATTTTTGGAGCAATGCTGTCAACTTTTGCGTAGTTCCCATTACCTATCACTCGATGCTCAAGTTTTTGCTAAACCCTAACAATAACTACAAGGATTGTATATAAAAAAGGAGTCATTTATTGCAATGAACGAGATCGATAAAAAAGGCGAACGTGCATGAAATCAAATTATCGCAATGAACAAATTCGATTAAAAAAGGCGAACGTGCATGAAACAAAAACGCCATTCTATAGCTATTTTCTTGTCATTGCTGTATTGAGAAAAAGTTGACTTTCGTTATGCGAGGTGAGTTAATCCTTTATTATATACAATCCTTGTAGTTATTGTTATCAGACTATAAACTTGAGCATCGAGTATCACCGATTACCAATTACCAAACCTAAACAGAGTCATTTATCATGGGTAAAAACGTCGTAGTCATCGGCACCCAATGGGGCGATGAGGGTAAAGGCAAAATAGTGGATTTATTGACTGAGCGCAGCGCAGCCGTGACTCGCTTTCAGGGCGGGCATAATGCTGGGCATACTCTCGTCATTGACGGCCAACAAACTATTTTACATCTGATTCCCTCTGGCATTTTACGTGAAGGAGTCCAGTGTTTTATTGGCAACGGCCTCGTGCTGTCGCCCACTGCTTTGCTTGAAGAAATTCAAGCACTTGAGGCTAAAGGGGTACCGGTGCGAGAGTGTTTGCGTATCAGTGATGCTTGTCCGTTGTTGTTACCCTACCATGTTGCGCTCGATCATGCCCGTGAACAAAAACGCGGTAAGAGCAAAATCGGTACCACCGGGCGCGGTATTGGTCCAGCTTACGAGGATAAAGTCGCACGACGGGGCTTGCGTATTAACGATTTATTTAATCAGGAACAGTTTGCCGATAAACTTCGTGATGTGGTGGACTATCATAATTTCGCGCTACAGCACTACTTCAAGGTCGAAACGGTTGATTTTCAAAAGATATTAGATGAAACCTTGGCGATGGCTGACACCTTGGCACCCATGGTGGCGGATATTCCAGAATTACTCGCCCAGTTACGTGCCGAGGGTAAAAATGTGCTGTTTGAGGGCGCACAGGGCACATGGTTAGATATCGATCAAGGCACATACCCATTTGTGACTTCTTCTAATACCACAGCAGGTGGTGCTGCAACCGGTAGCGGCATGGGGCCGCGTTATTTTGATTATATTTTAGGCATTACCAAAGCTTACACGACGCGCGTTGGTTCTGGACCTTTTCCCACCGAATTATTTGATGACGTTGGCGAACACTTATCGACAAAAGGCCATGAATATGGCGCGACAACGGGTCGTCGGCGCCGCTGTGGTTGGCTTGATGTTGTGGCCTTGCGGCGTTCCCGTGCCATTAATAGTCTCACCGGGGTGTGTATCACTAAACTTGACGTGCTTGATGGCTTAGAGACGGTGCGTGCATGTGTTGGCTATCATTGCAATGGTCAAGAATTAAAAACGCCACCAACAGGGGCAGAAGCACTTGCCCGCTGTGAGCCTATTTATATTGAAATGCCGGGGTGGCAAGAATCGACTGTAGGTGTGCGTCGCTATGAGGAATTACCTATTAACGCTCGCGCTTATTTGGAAAAAATCGAAAGTTTGATTGATACGCCAATTGATATTATTTCTACCGGGGCGGATCGCAATGAAACCATTATTAAGCGGCATCCGTTTGTTTGATTTCGTGTAACTACTCAGCACCGAAGGTGCGAATTATTATAGTCTGTGCAACGTCCCAGGTGCAGGTGTTTATGATTTAAAGCCCTTGTCTTTGCGCATTAAAATTGGTTCCCAGGGCGCAGCCCTGGGCTTTAATAAAGCGCCCTTTCAGGGCTGAGTTTTTAGGCCAAAATCACCTATAAAAGAACTAAATATACAGGACTACCTTCATCTGTTTTACCTCAAACCGATTACCCATTATCCATTATCAAATTCCTCCCCAAAATTCGTTACAATCAGGTTTTCTTTCATATCAAAAACTTCCAAAAAAAAATATTAGAGTGTTATAGATGTTTCGATAATAGTTTCATGGATCTCGACTCGCAAGTTTTTAGTCCTGAAAACCATAACTACAAGGATTGTATGCTTATGAAGGGATTAGTTCGTGGTTGTACCCGGTTTAAATCCGCATCGATTACTCGACTCGCAAGTTTTTAGTCCTGAAAACCATAACTACAAGGATTGTATGCTTATGAAGGGATTAGTTCGTGGTTGTACCCGGTTTAAATCCGCATCGATATACAATCCTTGTAGTTAGGGTTTGGCTTTAGAAAAAACTTGCGAGTCAAGTGAATAGCATCCCGTCTCAGGATACTATCCGTTGTGGCTTGTGTTCTTTGCCCCAGTTTTTGATTGCTCCAACTATTCTGAAAAACTATAGAATAAGTCAATTTCTGTCTACTGTTTTCCTTTTAAAACGGTAAAAATATTTTTT
>QNER01000038.1 GCA_003646175.1 Candidatus Parabeggiatoa sp. nov. 1 | reverse complement strand
CGAGAGTTTTTCCTATATTGCTCAAGCACTTACCGATAACAAAAGAAAGTTGGCACTGCTTAAAGAGGCTTTTAAACTCAACCCGGATAATCCGACAATTCTCAATCGCTATGGTTATGCTTTAGCTAAATTCAAACCTGAACAAGCTGAAAAAGCGTTTGAACTGTTTGAACGCGCGGTAAAAATAGCCCCTTCAAATGTTGCTACTTTTTATAAATATGGTTTAGCTTTAGATAAGCATAAGCAAACCGAAAAAGCCTTTGAGATGTTTGAACGGGCGTTGCAACTTGAGCCAAAGAATTATAAGGCCTTGAATAGCTATGCCATCGCACTTATTCATCACGGGCATGCAGAAAAAGCCTTTGAGATGTTTGAGCGTTCATTACAAGTCAATGCCAATGACATCATCGCGTTGACTACCTATGGCAAGGCGTTAGCGGACAAAGGCAAGTTTCAAACGGCCTTTGAATTGTTTGAGCGTTCATTACAAGTGGATGCCAATAACATCATCGCGTTGAATAGCTATGGCTATGCGTTGGCAGCCGATAACGATTTCCAAAAAGCCTTTGAACTGTTTGAAAAGTCTTTGCAAATTGAACCTGATAATCACATTACCTTATTTATGTATGCCACGGTATTAGAAGCGGCACAAAGATATGAGGAAGCTATCTCTCGCATAAAAAAAATAAGGCCCGCTGATCTATCGCCATCTGAAAGAAATTTTCGGATTCTCAAGTTAGCACGGCTTTACTATCTAACTGGACCAAAAAAGCAGGGCAATCACTATTTTGACTTAGTCATTAAAAATGCCAAACAGGCCGACGTTGAGCGCTTACAAGCCGCAAAGCATATTCTCGCGATTCAGCCATATAGTCAAAAAGCCATTGATTTATTAATAGAAATTACCGACAATTCTCCCCAGTACAGTCAAGCTTTGAGAATGTTATCGTTGGACTTGGATCCACAGGCTTATTTTAAACTGTTTAAGACAACAGCTGAAAGTTCATTGAAAGATACCGAAATGCTCAATCGGGCAATGTATCATAAAATCCTCAATGAAATCAGTATGCTTAAAGCGATTGCGTACCAAATTGTTAAGGATGATAGAGCCAGTGAGGTGTTATCCAAAGTCATTACGAGCATTGAAACCACTTATGACAAGATTACTCAGCGGCGGAATGAGGAAAAAACCAAAGTTGAGCAAATGCCCACCAATAACTATGAAGAAACTGTCGCGATTATTTCACAGACAGCGCATGACATTGCTGATATTGTCAATAATGAAATTGCCATCATCAAACGTCGTCTTCAACTGGTTCTGAAAGGCTTAACCCAAAAAGATCGTTTTTTTCACAAACTGGAAAAATTGTTGCAACGGATTGAAAGCACCGAGACGGCTTTAAATGATTTGAAATCTGTCAATGAAGGTATCAATCTGCATAACGATACCTTTAAAGTCAACGCACTGTTTGAACCTTGGCAAATGACATCGACACTCCAACACGCTACGTTAGCGTTTGATATCCAAAATGGTGACGCTGAGTTTGTTGGCGATAAAGAAAAAATCAAGAGTTTTTTAAGTGAATTGGTAGAAAACGCGCTGAAACATAATCCTGAACAACCGGATTTTCAGATAGCCATTTCATCAAAGGACATTGAAGGTGTCCCACATAACACCGGCAAAAACCCGCCTAGAAAGCGGTTTGGGGCGAAAAAACACCTCTTTATCACCTTTAGCGATAACGGTAAAGGTATTCCACCTGATAAAAAAGAATGGGTATTTTTACCATTGGAAACCACATCAAAGGAAGGTAGTGGGTTAGGTTTATTTATTATCAAAAGAACGCTGAAAAATATGAAAGGGCATATTATTGAAACCGGTACACAGGGCGTACATTTTGAAATCGACATACCTTATGGAGAACAATAATGCCGGACTTAGACATTTCCAATATCCATCTGTTGTTGGTTGAAGATAACCCTGACTATTTGGAACTGTTGATGGAAGAATTGAAGGATTATGGTTATCAACATATCGAAACCGCGCGTGATGCTGACGAAGCCAAAGACAAATTGAATCAGCACTTGTTTGAAGTCATTGTCGCTGATATGAGGCTTGGGGGAGACAGTGGTGGCGGATTTGTGGTGTTTGATGAAGTCCAGAAACGCAATATCACCGCGGCTGTCATTATTCACACCGCCAACGACACGGTAACGGATTGCCGCCGCGCCTTTAAGAAAGATGCCTGGGACTACATTTCTAAGAATATGAAGGGGGATGTGCTTGAAGCGTTGCACGAGTCTATCCAAGAAGCCATTACCTACCTCAATCGGTGGGGCAATCGCAAAGATGAAATGTGGATAAAGGAAAATAAGGCTGCTCTGTTAGAACCGTATCGTAACCAATACGTGGCGGTACTCAATAACCAAGTGATTGAGTTTGCCGAAACTGAAGAAGCGCTGAAGGAACGGATTCGGGCACGGAAATTGCCGCTGTATTTACCGGTTATTCAAAAGATTGACGCGGAAATACCGCAGCCACTTTCCATTGCTGAGTTGATTAAGCAAGGGGAAAGTGGCACGCTGGAATTTAAGAGTACCTTTCGGTGGGATATTAAAGAAGGGAAGGTAGGCAATGTGCCACCAATGGCTGTCCTGAAAACCATTGCTGCTTTTTTGAACACCGAAGGCGGCACTTTACTGATTGGTGTAGAAGATAATGGTCATATCTTTGGGTTGGAAAAAGATACTTCCTCGTTAAAAGCGGGAAAACAATCGCTAGATGGATTTGAATTAGCCCTCAGAGATATGATTGCTATCCATCTTGGGGCTGCACTTTCGGCCGCTTTCGTTAACATACGTTTTGAAAAACTGGATAATCAAGACGTATGCGTTGTAGAAGTTAATAAATCCAGTGAAGGTGCCTTTATGGAAATAGTAAAAGGTAAAGGGGGGCAAAAGGAACAGGCGTATTTCATTCGCTCCGGCAATCAAACCCAGGCGCTTGATGTGAAAGAAATGCACCGCCTTCTTCGCTTGAAGGGGATGAGTAGTGCAGGATAACGGAAATATAGCGTTTCCCGATTGCATCAAGTACATTTATATCATTTAAATCATTGATAATTATATTAAATAATCATTCATCATTTACCATTCACCATTCATCATTGCTATAAGTACTAAACAATAAATTTTCAGGTATTATGAATTTTGGTTGCCCACCATTTTTATGGTTTAAGGTGGGCAAGAAAAAACATTGCCCACCCTACTAAGATGTTTAAGGTGGGCAAGAAAAAACATTGCCCACCCTACTAAGTACAACGGATACACGAAATAAACGGATAAGGCTTCCCTAGATTTATTATCTGTCAGACAACTTTGCACTGAAAGGAGTGTGATTTATTTGGAGTTCAAAGCGAAGCTTTGTCAGTGGCCGCATTTACGTTAAACGTCCTTTTTTTGGTCGTGCCTTCCTGAGCCTCAGCACTCTAAAAGGTTCAAATTATAGCCGTTTGCAATAAATTAACCGAGGGATAACTTTTTTTTATCCGTTTATTTCGCGTATCCGTTGTACTATCCCGCGTATCCGTTGTACTATCCGTAGCGTGGGAATGCACCCATTACCCATTATCCTTTTTGCCAAATGCTCGAACAGTTTTTCACAATTCATTTATGACAAAAATTGTTGACATCGCAATCCATAGTAATCGCACCGTTTTACTCCTGCTGCTCTTTATTCTTATTAGCGGTGCCATTGCTTATCGAGATATTCCCAAAGATTCAGATCCGGATATCGCCATTCCCTTTATCTATGTTTCTATGACACACGAAGGTATTTCTCCCGAAGATGCCGAACGTCTCTTGGTGCGTCCCATGGAAAAAGAATTACGGACGATTGAAGGTATCAAAGAAATGACCGCTATTGCTGGCGAAGGGCAGGCTTCCGTTACCTTGGAATTTGATGCCGGCTTTAACAGCGAAAAGGCTTTGCGTGATGTGCTGCAAAAAGTGGATATTGCCAAAGTGGAATTACCAGATGATTCTGAAGAGCCCAGTGTCCATGAAATCAACTTATCGCGTTTTCCCATTTTAGTGATCATTCTCGCCGGTGACGTGCCGGAGCGCACTTTGCTGACTTTAGCGCGTCAATTAAAAGAGGCTGTTGAAGCGATACCGGAAGTGCTGAAAATCGATATTGCCGGTGATCGTGAAGAAGTTATTGATATCCTGATCGATCCGTTGCGCGTCGAAAGTTATAACCTCAACTTTGAAGAAGTGATACCTTATGTGCTTAATAATAATCAATTAGTTGCAGCCGGTGCTTTAGATACCGGACAAGGGCGTTTTAATGTCAAAGTGCCAGGGGTATTTGAATCGCTGCAAGATATATTCACGTTGCCGATTAAAACAGATGACAAGCGTGTCGTGACTTTGCAAGATGTTGCCCAGATACGTCGCACTTTTAAAGATCAACTCACTTATGCCCGCGTCAACGGTAAACCCGCTTTAGCGTTAGAAGTTTCTAAACGCGCCGGCACGAATATTATTGAAACGATTGCCAAAACCCGCTATGTCGTTGAACAATTTAAGAAAGAATTGCCTGACAACATTCGTATCAATTTCATCCAAGATAAGTCCAAAGAGATACGTAACATGCTTAAAGACTTGCAAAACAATGTCTTGAGTGCGGTGTTATTAGTCAGCATTGTCATTTTGGGTGCCCTTGGCATACACACAGCCACTTTGGTGGCGATTGCCATTCCAGGCTCGTTTCTATTGGGCATCTTAGTACTGGCGCAGATGGGTTTAACCATGAATATCGTCGTATTATTCAGCCTGATTTTAGCCTCCGGCATGTTGATTGACGGTGCGATTATCGTTACCGAGTTTGCCGATCGCAAGATGAGTGAAGGCATGCCACGTAAAGAGGCGTATGCTCTAGCAGCAAAACGGATGTTTTGGCCGATTATCGGCGCGACTGCGACAACGTTAGCCGTGTTTTTTCCATTGCTATTTTGGCCGGGCATTATCGGCGAGTTTATGAAATATTTGCCCATCACCATCATTGCTACCTTAAGTGCCTCTTTGATAATGGCTTTGATTTTTATGCCCACGTTGGGCGCCCTATTTGGCAAACCGCGTCCGATTAAAATAGCCGATCATGATACCGCCCCTTTGCATACCATTAAAGGTTTCACCGGTTTATATGTCCGCGCTTTGGGCGGGCTGATACGCTTTCCGATTACTGTTTTAGTCATTGCGGTGCTGTTGTTAGTGGCTGTCAATGTCGCTTATGTCAACTATGGTAAAGGCATCGAATTTTTTCCCGATGTGGAGCCTGAGCAAATTAATATCTATGTCCGGGCACGCGGCAACTTATCAGTACAAGAACGTGATCAGTTAGTGCGTGAAGTGGAAGAACGGATTCTGGATATGCACGAATTTGCCAGTGTTTATGCCAATAGCGGGATGGTTTCGGCCGATAATGCGCCAGAAGATACGATTGGAGTCATTGCCATTGAATTTGTTGACTGGCAACAACGTCGCAAAGCGCGTGACATTATCAAAGAAATCCGACAACGCACCGCCGATTTAGCTGGGATTTTTATAGAAATCATCAAACAAGAAGGCGGCCCCGGAGAAGGTAAACCGATTCAAATTGAGATCAGTGCCAAACCGCCGGCGTTACTCAATCCCGCCGCAGCCGAACTCGTTGCCGGCTTCCAAACGATAGCTGGTTTGGTCGATATTGAAGACAGTCGCCCTTTGCCGGGGATTGATTGGAAAATCGTCGTCGATAGAACGCAAGCGAGTCGCTTTGGTGCCGATATTGCCATCGTTGGTAATGGAATACAATTAGTCACTAATGGTATCATAGTCACTGATTACCGCCCTAATGATGCTGATAAAGAATTAGATATTCGCCTCCGCTTTCCACCTGAATATCGCAGCATCGATCAATTGGACCGACTTCGGATTCAAACACAAGCAGGTTTAGTGCCCATCAGTTTATTTGTTGAACGTATCGCGCAGCCCAGTGTCGGCACCATTAAACGTAGCGAGGAACGTCGTATTTTAACGGTACAAGCGGGCGTTGAAGAAGGTGTGTTAGTAGCTGATAAGTTAAATGAAATTCACGCTTGGTTAGACAGCCTCCGCCAACAAGACAGCAAATCATTGTTAGTTGATCCTCGTGTCACACTGACTTTTAAAGGCGAAGATAAAGATCAACGGGAGGCTGAAGAATTTTTGTCACGCGCGTTTATAACAGCATTGTTTTTTATCATGCTGTTCCTAATAACCCAGTTTAATAGTTTTTATCAAACGCTGTTGATTTTAAGTGCCGTGATATTATCCACCATTGGTGTATTACTGGGTTTATTAATCACCGGGCAACCGTTTGGCATTGTGATGTGTGGGATAGGCGTGATTGCATTAGCGGGTATTGTGGTGAATAACAATATTGTGCTGATTGACACTTTTAATGTTCTGCGTGCCACTGGGATGGAAATCCGTGAAGCCGTGTTACGCACGGCAGCCCAACGTTTGCGCCCGGTGTTACTCACCGCCATTACAACCATTTTGGGACTGATGCCCATGGTATTAGCGATGACTATTGATTTATTGACGCGAGAAATTGCTTTTGGTGCACCCTCTACCCAATGGTGGACACAACTAGCAACTTCAATCGCAGGCGGATTAGCTTTTGCGACACTGTTGACTTTGGTGCTGACACCCTGCTTGTTGGTTTTAGGTGGTAAGAACAACAAGGGAATTGTGAATTGTGAATTGTGAAGTATTAATTGTTAATGAAAACATGTCCAAACGGATGCTATCCCTTCTTAGGGATAGTATCCGTAAAATCACATGTACTGGACTACCATAATTCGCACCTTCGGTGCTCAATACCTGGGGCGTTGCCCCAGGCTATAATAATTCAATTCGCCCCGTTGGGGCTGAGTACCTGGGGCGTTGCCCCAGGCTATAATAAGGAGCCCCGTTGGGGCTCAGTAGTTACACAATCCGCGACACAGCTGTCAAAAAATTGGGATGGAGAAGGGGAAATTGGTGTATATACTGTATGTAAAAGGTAATAACTTTCACATTTCAATATGCCAAGGTTCGCCTGAAACTCATAAACGCTTGTACCTGGGGCGTTGCCCCAGGCTATAATGATTCGCCCCGTTGGGGCTGAGTAGTTACGGCTTTTCTTTAATCGGCTACATTGCCGCTCTTTATTCAAACTTTGCCAAGTACAATAACTGTTAACATAAGTCACAATCGGCGACACTGCCGTAAAAAAATGGGGAATTGAGAAGGGGAAATTGGTGTATATACTGTATGTAAAAGGTAATAACTTTCACATTTCAATATGCCAAGGTTCGCCTTGTACTCCTGAGAATTTTCGTACAAAGTTCGCTTTGTACTCCTGAGAATTTATTTTCGCACAAAGTTTGCCTGAAACGAATGAGAATTTATTTTCGTACCAGGTTTGCCTGAAACGAATGATAATATGCGATTCCCCATTCCCAAAAATAAAATCAATCCAACGAAGCCATTCCTTCCTGCCATTGCTGATAAATAGGTGACAATAGCCTAAGAAATTCCTTATCTTCCTCAGCTAACTCTTCCTCACCTTCTGTCTCGGCACACCAATTTCCGACTAATTTTACCACCCGGTTGCGTAATGGATAATCCTCGGGGAATGCGAGAAATTCATTCACCGCCTGCTCAAGTATCGTTCCCCTTCCTAACATCCTTAGCCAAAGCGTATCAGGTGTCACCGGCAATTGGTTGATTGCGATGAGACTTGTCTTGAATTCATCGTCTAAAAAGTAAACACCTTGATACCAATCGGAAAAATTGGGATTTGTGCCAAACTCTTCCAAGAAGGTTTCCAATAATGCCTCCGTTGGGGAAGCGATTATCACCCATAAATGTGGTAATACCTCTTCCGTTGGCGGTTCCTTACCTTCTTGCTCAGCTTTCTGATACAACTTCTTCTGCCAAGTAAAGAGTTGCAGCATACAGTTGCAAATATCGTCTTCAGTCGGTGGAAACCGAAAATATTCAAATAAACAAGGGCGAGAGACAATTTTTCCGAGTAGCCCCAAATTGTTAAAATCAATATCGGGTACCGCGTCTGGGCTTAAAAACAGCTCAACGGGACTGGCAGCCTCAAAAACACTGTTCAGCTTAATGCCTGAAGATTCGGATAAACCTGTTGATTGCATAATTTTTCACTCAGATCAATTCAAAAAAAGCATAAGGCTAAAGCCATTATACTGACAGAACCAAGCGATAGTATCCCATAGTTTTCCAGAAAAATGTTGTGCCAAACCGCAAAACCTTCCTTCTAAGGTTTTTACCTAGTACACGATCGCGGAAGGATCCGTACCACCCCCAGCCAACAGCCAACAGCTTTTCGCGCCAAAGTTTTTGCGCGCAAAAATTTTGGCGCGAAAGCAGTTGTCTGAAAGCTCAAGTCGGCTAAAGCCGACTAACACTCTTGTAGTGCCCTTTAGGGTACTTGAGCTTTCAGACAACTGCTTTAGCTGTTGGCTGTTGGCTGTTGGCTGTTGGCTGGGTGGTATGGATCCTTCCGCGATCGTGTACTAGTACTTTGTCAGATTGGTTTTGTCGGGTAGAGTGCGTCCCTATATGTGCCAAAGGGACAATCCAACCTGAAACTCTATCCACGTTTTCACCCAAATGAGGAATAAACCTGCTGCACCCATTGAGATTGCGCCAACGTTTCAAAGTCAGCCCCCCCAGTTGCCACCCCAATTGTATAACAGTTAGCATGATAACCGGCTTCAATCCCAATCAACGTATCTTCAATAACGACACATTTTTTCGGATTCGCCTCTAACAACTGAGTAGCCAAGAGATAAGTATCAGGTGCCGGTTTCTTTGCCACTTTTTGAATATCATTACCAACAATACTATCAAAGTAGTCCAAAATCCCAGAACGCTTTAATATAGATTTAATATCCGCAGTTGGGTTATTAGAAACCACCGCCATCTTTAATGATTGGCAACGAGCGGCCTTTAAAATGTCAGAGATACCCGGATTGAGTTCAATAACATAATCGTGCCGTGCCTGACGAAAACTATCCAACATTTTATCCAATGACTTCGTCGCTTCTGGCACCAGATAAGTTTCCTCAACAAAAGCGAGGATGAATCCCAAAAACTTGACGGGTTCATAAGCCGCAATAGAACGAATAAACGCTTTTGTGACAGTTATATGAGTGCCAAAATGTTGCTTTAAAAATTGATTGCAAATGACAAGATAGACACTAATAGAATCTATTAACACGCCATCCATATCCCAGAGAATTGCTTGAGTATCTGCTGGGATCCAAAAACGTTCAGCGAGGAATGTTTTTTCTGGTTGTGCTTGCATGTGTTCTAATCCTATTACTCGATGTTCAAGTCTTTGAAACCGATCAACCAGGGGCGTTGCCCCTGGCTCTAATAAAATGGCACTGAAGGGCGCAAAAACGGATATTAATAGAGCCAGGGGCAACGTCCCTGGTTATGGTTAAAAGGAGCAACACAACCCAACGCCAAAAAGCAATAATTACAAAGGTAGCCGTGTAATGTGGGTGATGGGGCAATGCCATTAAGTTAAGGGCAATCCTTTATGGTTGCCCTCAATGAAAATTTTACCCGCTTAGCTTATCGTCCCATTTTTCCCAATCAAAATGCTCAATATTCCTTTCTTGCGGGTTGAATTCAACGCCAATTAAATATATCTCTGTCTCAATCTCCCCTTTAGGTGTTGGTGGAAAGGCCGTCAAAGGGGTAGTGGATAAATATTTTTCATAGTAACGTTTGTCTTTGATTTGTTGTAGGGCGGTATTGGTTGTTTTACCCTCCTCTTTCTTGGAAAGAGCTTTGTCTGGGTTTTTATCTACCACCTTGAACTCGATAATAAAAACCTTATGTTCAAGCTTTACCGTTAAATCTATTCTCCCCTTATTAGTGGTATCTTCACCAATCAAATCTAAGCCTAATGCCGTTAAATAACAATAAAATATTGAAGCATAATAGCCTTCATATTCATTCATCGGATTCTTGGTGTACCAATTATAGGGAATTGACGCAAACAAAGCCTGAAAAATTGCTTTTAATGAGTCTAACTCATTATTTTTCAACGCCTGATAAATAGCTCTCTGATTTCTGGTTTTGGGGGCCGGATCATGGATTAAATAATTCAATAAGTAATTATTTAAACTTTTCTTGACTTCTAAATTCGGGTAACCCAACGTAAAAATGCGCTCTTCTAAAAAGCTATCGACTTTTTTGATAGTCAGATAGCCGGTTTGGAACAACAGCGTTTCAAGACTGAGATGTTCTATATCAAAACTGCCCAATATTTCTTCGGTGACTTCCAATTGTTCAAGTTGGGGCAGATAATATTCCCTTTCTTGAATCAGTTTGAGCAAAAATGACGGTGTGGCAGTTTCAAACCAGTAATTTTTAAATTGTTTACTGTCCAAATAAAGCAAAATATCATAAGGATTATAAACGCTTTCACCCAAAAAATGATAGCCATTATACCAACGTTTCAACAATTCAAAATCAACGCCAGCGAGTCTATCGCCAAATACTGCTTTTATATCAGATTCTCGATAACCACAAATCAAAGCATAATCGGGTATCAAGCTAATATCTTCTAAATTATTCAGTCCACTGAATAAACTCACTTTAGAAAAGTTACTCACCCCAGTCAGAAAAACAAATTTAAGCCATTCGTCACAATCTTTTATCACGGAATACAGGTTTTTTAACCCTTCTCTCATTTGCAGAGCAACCGGTGTATTGGTGAGATTGTCAAGGATAGGCTTGTCATATTCATCAATCAGAATCACCACTTTTTGCTGATATTTTTGCTGGAGTTTTTCGATAAGTTCAGCAAATTGTCCAGAAATGGTACTAAATTCCAAATGAATCTGATGCTGATTAGCATGATGTTTTAAAATCTCTGCGATTTTGATATCCAAACCGTGACGATCTTCAAGCACGCCACCACCAAAACTGATATGAATCACCGGAAAATGGGTATGCCAATCCCAGCGAGTTTCCAGATACAGCCCCTTAAAATAAACTTGTTTACCTAAAAAGGCTTGTTTTAAAGTATCAATAAACAGACTTTTGCCAAACCGTCGGGGACGAGATAGGAAATAATATCGTCCACTGTCAACCAACTGTTTGACAAACGGCGTTTTATCAACATAGTAACAATGGTTATCCACAATTGAAATCAACGTGGAAGCACCTATGGGTAAAGTTTTCATCTTGCTATACTTCGTTCCTTTGAAAAGGGTGAAAATGATGTAGTACAGCGGATTGACGGATAGTACGGATTATAACCCATGAGTCATAGGCGTTCGGTATTTTTACTAAAATAGCAAAAACAGATACTATCCCTCGAAGAAATAAAAGGTTATGGTTTACTTCCGTTCGCATTTGTATTTACAAAGAACCACATCCGCCTTAAAAAAATAAATCCGTCAAATCCGTCAATCCGTTGTGCTTACAGTATATTACTCTTATGCTTGCCTCTTGAAATAAATCCGTAAAATCCGTCAATCCGTTGTACTTCCAGTATTACTCTTATGCTTGCCTCTTGTCATAAAAAGATCGGTAAATCCGATACAATTCCAACAATACCAGCGGCACAAAATGTACAAATACCGGTGCGACTTGTCCGTTTTCTTTGAACAACCAATGCAGCGCGCTTAATAAAGCGGCTACATACACCAGACGGTGTAGCTTTTTCCAAGTGTTACCGCCCATTTTCTTGATGGCAACGTGAGTACTGGTTGCAGCCAATGGTATAAGCACAAGAAAACCGCACCAGCCAAATAAATAGGTTAGCACTGCAAAACAGGATTTTTGCCAATTCAAATGGAGAATGGCATATAGGAAAGCCTGTGTTGCATCATCCATTTCCAAAAGCCATTCTGGTGAAAAATTAACTTTAACGGCGAAATAAGAAGCGTCAAAATTAACAAACGTACCGCCGTTTCACCAGAGGAATGCGTTAACTGCCCATAGATTTCCTCTGTCCAAGGATAGGAAGCCATGCCGATAAACAGAGGAATCGACGGTAAACTCAGCAAAAAGTAGAGAAAGTACTTGCTTTTAAAGATATTTTTCATTGTTATTTGCAATATTTTAGGATAGGGCTGGCGTTTTTTTAGAGGCTGGAGATTTTCGGGATTGGATGATTCCCTTTCCCGTGAGGGAAAGGGCTAAGGTGTAATGGCACTTACTTAAGAAATACCTGACCATTTTGAGGTATTAGATTCCTGCTTTCGCAGGAATGACAGAACTCTTGTAATGAATGCGAAAGCAGGAATATAGCGGTGGTATAGAAGCTGGAACGATCCAGCACTGGTACTCAATTATCCACCGTTTGAACACACCTCCAATTTTTCAGGTTCTCCCTCTGGTTGTTGCAACAGGTCCTTAATGCGTTGCACAGCTTGTTCTGCTGCTTGGACGATTTCTTTCTCAGGCACACCCAGCAGTTTACCTTTCACTTTTAAAGCACGACCATTGACGAAAACATATTCTACATTGGAAGGCCGACCATTGAGAACAATTTGATTGATTGGATGCCAATGCGGGGCAAAGTTAACTGTGTCGGTTTTCAACACAATAATATCTGCCTGTTTACCTGGCGTGAGAGAACCAATAGTATCTTCCATGCCAAGTACTTGTGCGCCACCCATGGTTGCTGCCAACAAGATTTCTTCAAGGGTTGGGGAGACATCGGCCTTGAGTAATAAAGCACGTTGTAAACCCACAGCCGTTTTCATAGTGGCAAACATATCACTGGTGTCGTTAGTGCCACCATCCAATCCCAAACCAATTTTCATGCCTGCCTTATGCATGTCTGGAAACCGCATAATGCCCGAAGCAAGACGCATATTACTCAGTGGATTATGGGCCACCCGTACATCCTTCTCGGCAAGAAACGTGATTTCATCATCCGTCAGGTGAACAGCATGGTTGACGATCAAAGTAGGCTTAAAAGCACCAGCATCTTCTAAGACTTTTATGGGTTCATCGTCCCGATCTTCGATATTCTCAAGTAAATGAACATTCAAGGGCACTTTGAGTTCTTGTGCCAGATCAGCCGCGACTATCAATCTTTCTATTCTGCTCCTAGTCGGATGCCCACCAATCTGCATATACGCGACCGGATTCGGATCGATGACTGTTTCTTTAACGCACTTGATGTCGGCAATTCTTTGTTCCCCGCCAACACTAATGTAATAGGCAAACACATATCGCAAACCCGACTCTTCAAGAGCACGCAAGCTACCATTTGTCCAGCCCGGTGTGTAACTGTGGGTCCACTCTACAACGGTTGTCACACCCGTAGCGATCACATCCAGTGTGGAAAGTCTAACGGTCGCATAAGCACTCTTCTCGTCAATGATATCTGGCCTCTTCAAGGTAGCGGTACATTCTCCTATCCAACCACCTACATTTTTGTCAGCCCCACAACCACGAATAAGGGATTGCCACAAATGGTTATGGGTATCCACGAAACCGGGGAGTACCATTTTACCCGTCACATCTATAACAGTCGCGTCAGGATCGGTTATGTTTTGCCCAACCTTCACAATTTGATCATTCTCAAAGAGAACATCACCATTTTCAATAACGCCCAACGCACCTTCACCTAGTTTAGGATCGGCAGTGATCACTAAGGCAGCATTTCGCAAAATAACCTTTCCCGTACCCTGTGGCACAGAGAGCAATTCCGCCTTCTGGAGAACAAATCTCATCGATCCGTCAATCATTTCCCGCTTCAGATCCGCTTCATATAGATCGTCCCCCACATGAACCTCAGGAAGGTGCAGTTTTCCATTAAGCGGATTATAAGTCACCTTATCATCGCCGAACGCCGGTTGGGCGACAGCGAACCAACAGGCACTTAACGCACCTAGGGTAATACGGCGCAATTTTCTCGCCTTGATATTTCTCACTTTTGAGAGATATTTCATCAATTGTTCTCCTTAAAGTTTAGTCCAACAAAGTATTGTGATACGGCATTGTTATGCCCCTACTGCTCAAATAAAATATTCCCTCCTTAAAGTTAGTTTAGTCCAACAAAGTTATTGTTTCTATGAACAAAAATGGATACGGCATTGTTATGCCCCTATTGTTCAAACGAAAAGTATGTAAAATAGGTCATTTGAACAACCGTACATAGAATGAATTAGGGATACCAAAAAAAATAACATATCCCCCCACGAAACCAAGTTTTACTTTCAAAAAACTTTTTCAAAAAACTTGGTTTTTAAAATCAGACATTTGGATAATTATTTAATTAGGTACTCCTTTAAACCCACCTAAGCCTTTGATTTATGGTTGAGCATAGGTAAAGTCACTAATATATAACCGCGGAGATTTTCCAAAAAAAATCACCAGACTACATACACCTTCGATGTTTGGCAAACCTCGATGGTTTTTACCCCAAAATAGATACACATAAATCTTTTAACATTTTTACTCAAAATTATAACCGCCCACGCAAATAGTCGCAAATGAAAATATTTCTTATATAAATAGACTGTCAAAGGATGCCAATAATACAAAATTATGATTGCTTATGCAAGTAATCGCAGATGAAAATATTCCTTATGTTCGACTTAAGTACTTGATTCTATTAAAATAACAAAAATAGCTATCTAAATAAATCAATGAGTTACATTAAAAGCGGTGTAATGTCCAATCTCCAATTTCAAGAAGTCCGCGGATATACAAAACCCTCTCCCTTGAAGGAGAGGGCAACTTTAGGGTGAAAGCGGACTACGGTATGACTTTAACCCGCTCATCCTTAACCGCACCGGTACTATCATCCACGAAAACATTTTCCTTGATATAGGCAATGATTTCATTGCGATAAACAAGGCCCGTGTCATTCTTGTCCAGAGCAGCCAGATCAAAACCGATCACGTCATCAGGTAAACCGGCACCCACTTTTCCGCCACTCCAACCTTCTGCACCACGCACAGAAACGTAGTCACTAAAAGCCACATTGAAGGTTTGTTTCAATAAATCCTCAATCGGTTCGCCATTCAACGTGATGTTTTTAGCAACAGCTTTGGTGACATCGCTGTTTAACTTGATGGTGTAGCGCAGCCCACTGGAAAAATGCAGGAAACCGCGTGAGACAAAACCTTCTAAATTTAAGGATTCTTCGGGACGCACAATGCGTTGCGCGTTGCTCATCACCATGTCTTTGATCTGCTGACCCGTCATCGGTATCACCACAATCATGTCCGCGTAAGGCATGACGCTGTACCAATCATTAAAGGTAATATCCGAATTGGGTTCTACGCCACCGTTGACACCAGTCGCATTGAATACCGCGATGTCCACCAGCTGACTTTTACCATCCTTTTCAGGAAAATTAACGCTTTGTGCCACAATTGCGTCATTCATAAAGTTAGCCATGACGGTTTCGCCAACATAACGATCAGCAATGTTTTGTGTGGTGGTGAGATCGTCTGAACCGCCCGCCTCGCCAATGACTTCCTTCAACTTACCGTCTAACTTGGCATACAGCGGTGCCATGACTTTTTTCTCGAAGTCCATGTCGAGATCGTCATCATGTTCGTAATCGTTGTATGTGGGATCATCGGGTTTCACTCTATCATCCCGCTTTTTCAACGGAATCAGACGCGCTGTCAAATGATAGCGTAAGCCTTCATCCGTTGGCAGCAGTGAGTAAATGGCTTCACCCAAATGGCTACCCTTTGCACCGGCCTCTAGGATAGGCACTGATGTATCGACAACGTTCAGACCTTCCGTATTAATCGGCAGATGCAAATGTCCACCAATAACCACAATCGGTTTAGCGGTCATTTTCGCGGCAGCTTCAGCAATTTCGATATCGCCCACATCCAATGGGTGTTCGCCGTTGTAACCCACATGGGTTAGGAGAATAATCACATCGGCCAGTTCATCAACATAAGAGATTGTATTCTCTAATGTTTTCAACAGCTCACCCGCATCCAGTTTAGGATCTTCCTTGGTTTTCAAGAGCGTTTCATGCTTTGTCGTTAACCCAATGATACCAACGCGCAAGCCTTTTGCCACCCCAATGAGGGCGGGATGATAATGCGCCGAACTCAAATTTTTCGAGCCGAACAAATTGGCAGAGAGGACCGGAAAATCCGCATCTTGTTTAATGGCTTTTGCGAGCAGGGCAGTTCCTTTGTCTAACTCATGATTACCAATGACGGACGCATCAAGTCCAGCTGCCGAAAAGGCAGTGTAAGCGGCACTGGTTTCAAAGCTATCCGCATCAAAACCCAACAACTCATCAAAGGGATTGCCCACATGATCATCGCCAGCCGACAGAAACAGCACAATTTCGTTATCCTTGGCATTCTTTCTGGCATCATTAACAATCTTCACCATTTGGGAAAAGCGGTGCGTATCGCCTTTTTTTGAATGCACACTCCTTAACTCGTGATGCAGATCATTAAAGTGGAAAATACGCAGGACGATTTCCTTCCCTTTTTCAAACTTGGCTTGTTGAGGGGGAATAACACCTTTACCCATCTGGAAATCATAAAATTTGTCGAGTTCCAAATTGGCAACATCCCCGTCAAGGAAATAAAGCGATTCAAAGCCACCTTTGGGGTTGGGTTTTCCGTTGTTAAGGGTAACCGCTGTTTCGGTGTCTATGCGATCGTGGATCACATATTTCCAATAAAACCCATTCACTTTACCAGGATAAAACCCAAGCACCGCCACATTTTTGATGCCTTCTGCGACACCTTCAACCGGCAGCATGAGATTTAGTGCATCATCCAATGTTGCACATGAACCCGGTGCCCACAGGCATGTACTGAGATCAGAGCCTGCTAATTTCCAGTAGAATCCTTCCTCAGATGTTTCCGTCAAATCAAGCTCAAGGCTCAGTTGCAGCCCCCCACTCGTCTTTGCACACGGTATGGTTACACTACCCGTCGCTGAGTCAAACGTTGGAACGGCGCATAACTCTTTCGCAGGCACGGATGCTGAGCCAATAGACAACAGCATTGCCGTGGTTAACGTGAATAGCCCGTTAAGTATTTTCATAAAGTACCTCGCCTTTTAGAAAAGACTACTTATACAATTGTGTTCGCGCCTAATGTTTTTGCGCGCAAAAACATTAGGCGCGAATTGTGAATGATGAATTGTGAATGAATGAAAGAAAACGCCTAATATCAAAAAAAATCGTGATGCTATCGCTTTTTGGCGATAGTCTCACTCCAAAAAAAATCGTGATGCTATCGCTTTTTTGGCGATAGTCTCACTCCAAAAAAAATCGTGATGCTATCGCTTTTTGGCGATAGTCTCACTCAAAAAATCTACCGCAGTTATCAATAATAGAGTTGTCCGAATTTAACTTGGTGTTTTTATTAATTCGGATAAATCTATTTTTGACGTTAAGTTTTGTACACAACCCAAATAAGGACTGTCAATTCCAAAGCCGAGTTCTACGTTCAAAAGCGATAACATCACTGAACACTTATAAAATCAATTGGTTATAATTTTTGTCCTGTGCATAGGTTCAGTATATAATAATAAAAGGAACCACCCACTTACTTAAAATGGGACAATCACTGATAATTTTTTTTTCGTACAAGGTTCGCCT
>QNER01000037.1 GCA_003646175.1 Candidatus Parabeggiatoa sp. nov. 1 | reverse complement strand
CTGACGCAAGCGAAGATATCAATCGTGATGGAAAATATGATGCGATTGATTGTAAAGGGCTTAAAGGCGAGGATGGTAAGGATGGTAAAGACGGTGCGCAGGGAACGCCGGGACAAGATGGTAAGAATGGTAAAGACGGTGCACAGGGAGTGCCGGGACAAGATGGTAAGAATGGTAAAGACGGTGCGCAGGGACTTGCCTGTTGGGATTTGAATGGCAATAACCGTCCTGACGCAAGCGAAGATATCAATCGTGATGGAAAATATGATGCGATTGATTGTAAAGGGCTTAAAGGCGAGGATGGTAAGGAGGGCGTGCAGGGAACACCGGGACAAAATGGTAAGAATGGTAAAGACGGTGCGCAGGGACAAAATGGTAAAAACGGTGCGCAGGGAGCACGGGGACAAGATGGTAAGAATGGTAAAGACGGTGCGCAGGGAGTGCCGGGACAAAATGGTAAAGACGGCGCGCAGGGAGCACGGGGACAAGATGGTAAAAATGGTGCGCAGGGAGCACGGGGACAAGATGGTAAGGATGGTAAAAATGCAAGCAGCGGCGTGAGTATTGATGCAGGTTTGGCATACATGGGAAGGGGAGAAACTTACATCGACATTCCTCATGATCTGAATAGAAGGCCAAAAATAGTTGAAATCTCCATGGCATATTTGTGCCATGCAAAATGGGTTGATAAAGATCAAAAAGGAGGCGGTGTTTTAATGGCTCATTATCTTGATGAAGACAAGAAATTGAGTTCGCTTCTGAGGGACAATACCAACCAAATATGTAGGCTTCAGACTGGTACGAATGATGCACAGGATTTTGAGGTTACTACCTATTCTTACAAAATAAGAATTAAGCGGGGGAGGAAGTACGGAAATTACTCTAAGCCTAATATCACCTCAATTTCTTGGATAGTACAATAGATTTTGTACAGTTATCCAAGAAGTGGAAACGGTTTTTCCATAGTGGGTGACAGAAACCTCCTCACGTTTATATTACTAAACGTTACGGACGGGGTTGCAAACCCCGTTCAGCAAAAGGTGGGTGATGGAGTGGAGTCCAAACTTTAGTTTGGAAAATTCCAAGATAAATCTTGGACTCCGGTTTGGTTTAGGAGTCCAAACTTTAGTTTGGAAAATTCCAAGATGAATCTTGGACAGGAGTCCAAACTTTAGTTTGGACAATTCCAAGATAAATCTTGGACTCCGGTTTGGTTTAGGAGTCCAAACTTTAGTTTGGACAGTTCCAAGATAAATCTTGGACTCCTGATAAATCTTGGACTCCGGTTTACCCGTCTTTAGAAAATTGACAGAGTACTTGGTAACGACAACCAGAGGATTAAGCCATGCTTGAAATTCCCAATAAACCCCTGACACTGGCGATTTGTGGGATATTAGGCGTTCCGATCGCCGGCACCAGCACAACGACTTATGCGGATACCCTTGCCCGCCACGTCATGGTTGCCAATGGAGGTAAAGTAGCGGTGGGTAGCAATAGCTTTGCTTATACCATTGGGCAACCTTTTATATCGACTGATTATTCTTCCCGACTGACAGCGGGGTTTTTGACTAAGCGCAAAATGGAACCCAGCGGCAACGTGGTATTGGGTATAGAAACGGAAAACATTATCGCCCCGAGCTGTAGTGCCTTTAGTGTGACCATTTTTGTGAAAGCAGATACGGATCAAACGATTAATGCCGTCAGTGCATATTTAGATTTTGATGCCAATGTGCTAGAAGTGATTGACATCATTTCAGAAAACAATTTAGAAATGCTGGAGTCGGATTTTGATAATGGGGCCGGGCATATCGACTTTTCGGGCTTGGCGCTGGACAATGAACCGAGTGGCATTTTTAAATTAATGACCATCAAGTTTGGAAAAGTGTTAAACGTCGTCGATAGCACGCATTTAGCTTTTAGCACCGAATTTCCACGCGAAAGCGAGGTGGTGAGCGATGAAGGGTCAGTATTCCTAAAAAGCGAAGATATCAGCATCGCTATACAAGAAGGTGGGTTTTTAGCCGGACAAGTCACTTTTCAAGGGCATGTGCCTGAGCCTGATTCCAGTTGGGTGCCGCAATTACAGGTTTCTGCGGGTGAACTGCAGTCTGCGGCCGTGCCAACCGATAAAACCGGTTCCTTTAGATTAGAAGAAATGCTCAGCTTTGGCACTTATCCCATCCGGGTTAAACACGAACATACGGTGCCGATTAAGCAAACGGTGTCGTTGGCTTCCTGTGACGATTTTGACAACGCCGTTGATTTTGAAACACCGCTATGGGAGGGCGATTCTGATGACAATGCCCAGTTAGAACCAATGGATTTCAACCACTGGAAATTGAATTGGAAATGCGCGACTAAAGGGAGCGATTGTGACAAGCGACAGGTGGAGGATAGGCAGGTTGATTTCAATGTCGATGGTTTGGTGGATAAGCTTGATTTTAATTTATGGAAAGAAAATTACACGCACAAAGATAAAAATAAGCAGTATGATCGTAGAGGCGAAGATAGCAATCAAAAAAGTGCTAAAAATCTCCGGCGACAATTACGGGATAGCCGATCGGCCCAACTGGCCTTGCGTCTGGCTGGCGATACCACTTTGCCACCCGTCGGCGAACCTTTCAATATTGTGATTGAATTACGCGCTGATGAGATACAAGATTTTAGTGCAATTGCGACCCACTTGAAATTTGATCCGGCCCTATTACGGATTAATAGCATGACAGCCAGTCATGATTTCGACACCGTGTTGGAAAGCGAGTTTGACAATGAACGCGGGCTGATTGACTTTTTGGCGGTTCATCTGGGGGATGACGAACCCAATGGTACGATTGAATTGGTGACCATTAATCTGACGTTGTTAGGTGAAGCGGGTGAAAAAACCTTGGCCTTTAATAGTCGGGGGGCGCGTCAAAGCGAAGTGGGTTCTGAAGAGGGCCTCACTTTAGATTTAGATACCTCTGAAGTCACCGGTGATGATACATCAAACGAGCCTAAGCCGGCCTCATGCCAACTCTATGGGGTACACGATGGCAAACTCAATAACACGCAATTCTTCACGGTAACCCTAAATGACCATCAAGTCAGCGAGTTAGGCCCGATGTACAAGGGACACGATATTGAGGCGCTTGCGATTCATCCCGAAACTAACATGATGTACGCAGCGTCGGGTGATAATGTGAGTGCCGATAATCTGAAGGGACATTTCTATCAAGTCGATGGACAAACCGGTCAACTTATCGTGATCGGTAGCACCGGCTTTGATGAAATTGAGGCCCTCGCGTTTAGTGCCGACGGAACATTATGGGCGTGGGCAAAAGGTGACGGCCTGATCACAATTGATCCGACGACCGGGACTGGCACGTTGGTGGTAGCCTCAGATGTGTTGATGGAAGGGCTGACTTTAAATAAGGACAATGGCACGATATTTTATGGGGCCGTCAATACTGAGTTGTGGATTTATGACATGGATGCCAATACGTTAGAGATTGCTTGCACTAATTTGCTTGGTGAGACAGAGGCATTAGAAATGATGTCGGGCGGTTTACTGCTGATTGGCGCACACAAGGATAAAACATTGAGCGTGCATGTTTTTGACCCCAAAGTGTGCCAAGTCATTGTAGAGGCCGACATTCCAACCAATAAGTATAATGATGTTGAGGGTATTGCGTTGCCGATTGCGGCATGTACAGTCAAATAATTGATGTTACGCACTCAAATTCCACGCCTATAGACTAATGGCACGCACGATAGGAATTAAGTTCCAGGGGCGTTGCCTTTGGCTATATTAATTTCGCACCAAAGGGGCTTTAAAACTTCTTAGCCCCAACGGGGCGTATTATTAAAGCCAGGGGCAACGCCCCTGGAACTTAATTTGCACAACCAAAATTTCTATCGTGCGTGCCATTAAGAGGCAAGATGGTGGGCAAGAAAAAGACTTTGCCCACCCTACATCATAAATTTTCGGGTATTATGAATTTTTTGCCCACCGAGGCAAGATGGTGGGCAAGAAAAAGACTTTGCCCACCCTACAAAATACCTGAAAATTTCTCCCCAGAAGTCCGTGAACATGTAGAATTGCTACAGGGTGGATTATTATAGACGGACAACGAAGAAGATGAGTTGGGATAATTTAAACGAAAAGCCCCTTACTTGGTTACGTGCGGTAAGGGGCTTTTTTTCGCCTGAAACCAATGATAGCTGTTTTTTTGTACAAGGTTCGCCTTGTACTCCTGATAATATGACATTGTCAAGTTAAGTATAATTGATTATACTGATGCACCCACGTCATTCGTTGTACTCATTATAGACTTTAGATTAAAATGCACTCGGATAAACGAATAAGCCAAAACCATTGGTAGATTTAATTCATTTATTTCTGGGATCAAAGTACTCAACTGATAGGTGCTTCAGATGGAACGTCAATTGGCTTACGCAAAACCGCTACCTAATATTGAATTTATTTGAAAGTTGGGAAGGTGTATTAATAGTGAGGAACAGCATACGTCGGATAACTACAGGGATTGTTTATAAGAAAGGATGGGATCGTTTTGATATTGGGTTTTTTATGTCTTTACAAAGCGGCTCCCAATCCGATTTTTCCCCCAAATCGGATTTCAAATATCGAGTTATGGTGAGATTTATAATGGAACAATCGTTTGGTGAAAAAAACGGCGCAAAATCACGTCATATTTAACACCCCAGGTATTACCTGATTGCCTCATTATCGATTTGTCGAATAAAAGCGGCCTTACCTGTGGAGTAATTTTCTGGTGACGTCGGGTAAATAGATGCTAACTGTCTTTTTAATTGCTCATAGTCTTTCGCCTGTTTCGGGTGAGATGCCAAATAGTCTCGAAACCGAAGGTGGCGCTGAACTTCAGGATGCCCGGTATTGAAGGCATGTATATGGTGCAATCTCTGCTCACCTCCCTTTTGGTAAAAACGCCGGCCCTCGATGCCAAACTCACCTTTTGGCTCATATCCAAGGTATTCAAACCGCTTTTCGTAACCATCTAAAGCTTTAACATCCTTAACTTCAAGCAATATATCTATTATTGGTTTGGCAGCCATTTTTGGTATCGCAGTGCTACCCATGTGATGAACTCTTATAAGAATTGTGCCAAGGAGGGAACGAATTTTTTCTGCTTCTTTATTATAGAGTTCTGTCCAAAGTGGGTTATATTCAACAACTTCGATAATACGCATCGTTTAATTCACTGGTATAGTAATAGCTTAGTCATTAGCTGCCAGGCGTGTGCTATATTTGCTGTGTGACTGGAAGTATAGCCGCTGCCGGAAAATACTTGGTTGGCGGGTAGTATTTACATCAGATGTGTAGCCACCCAACGTCTTTTTGTTGCCGGCCCCAAAATATGTCGTTCCATCAGTTCGTAGCCCACCAAACGTGGTTGCCGGCCCCAAAATATGTCGTTCCATCAGTTCGTAGCCCACCAAACGTGGTTGCCGGCCCCAAAATATGTATGTCGCACCATCAGTGGTGGGCAATAAAAACACATTGGGTGGCTACACTTCTAAGTACTGAACCATAAATCTTCAGGTATTTTAACAGAAGCAACCATAAATGGGGCCACCATAAAGGATTGCCCCTACAAGGATAATCGATATTGTAGGGGCAATCCCTTGTGGTTGCCCTTTGCGATAAAATACCGGTTTATTTGTGCTTCAGTACTTACATCAAATGGAGTCACACTCTGTTTTTGGCGATGAAATATTTCCCATTCTCAAATTAATCAATCTCCGGATAAAGCCCTACCCGAAAATCAGGAAATTGATGAGTTTGTTGATCTTCGTCAACAACCACGATTTGAAACATATCATTCCAAACGCCATAAAACTCATATTCGGCTGGAAATAACGGTTGTCCCCGACGTTGAGTGGCGACTGTGCCTTCATACAATTCATCGCCATTCGGCAACTCGCTGATTTGGTTCATTGCCGTAAACAATCGGCCCGCGGGCGTTTTTAAAGTCACATTTCTAATCTTCGCCATGCCCGGTCGCACAATGGCTAATACCGTCAACTCGGTGTCAGCAATATCCATCAACATCGGTGCAAAGCCGGCCATGATCACTTGAGGTAGGGCGCGACGGGGGCCACGTTTACCATAATGATAGAGCGTCGCGGCCGTGCCAGTGTCTTTGGTTTCATTGATCGGCCAATGACCATATTTCCATTCTGGATAACTGTGCTGTTGTTCCGCGTTATCCCATGCGCGAATCTTGAATTGCCCTCGTTTATCACCAAATAGGCTCAGTGTCGGTAAACCCATGACTTCCGTTGCCACCGTGCCGGGGGGAAAAGCACCGCGGGGTATTTTAATCACCATTTCATAAACCAAGCCTTGAATTTGCCGATCCTCTTCCACCACCAATGGAATACTCCCCACTAGCGTCATCCCATACTCTAATCCGCCATCCAAGTTTTGCTCTATCGACACTGCGTTTAATTCGGCGATTCCTTCTTCTATCACTGCCAACACGCTAAATGTGGTGTCGCCTAAATCCAACAAAATGGGATCAAAGCCCGCCATTAACACCTGTGGTTGAAACCGCGCCTTACGAATGTCAATTGACATATAGTCAACCCCATTCAGGTGGGCCGCATAAATCACGGTTTTTGCTGGTAAAGTAACCTTTGCTAAATGGGAAGGCTTATCAGCAATGCCTGTGCAAATAGAGCTATTAAAGGCTTCGGTTCTCGGCTCGAACGCAACCAGGGCGGCTGCACTCTGATCTAGAATCCAAATCGTACCATTTAACCACAGCAAATCGGTAGGACTGCTCAGAGTGGGGTGGGTAAGATTGAGTTTTATTAGCTCAAGGTTTTCGGTATTAATGAGACTCATAGAACCCCCGCGCATATTAGCCACATAAAGCCTTGGCAATGTCGGATGCAGCAGTAGCGCAACCGGTGCGGTACCCACATTAATGCCACTGCGATAGCCCATCGTTTCCAAATCAAACACCGCCACTTTATTGCTGGTTTCACAAGCCACAAATAATAAAGAACCCTGTCGCACTAAATCCGACGGTAACTCACAATGTGCCACACTTAACGTCGCCAACTCGCTGCCGTCGGTGCTTGACAACACGCGCACGCCTTGAACCTGTCTATCAGTTACCAACAACCGTGGCGTATTGGGATCAAATAGCATCGCCCCGAAATCACCGGGGATTTCCCAAATGTCTGTGATTGTCCATTGGCTAGGATCCGGCGCTGAAATATCTGCCACCGCTACGTTACCGTTAACAATACCACTGACATATAACTTTGTTCCTTCTGTCGATAAAGTGAGTCCCCCCGGTTCTAAGTCTGGCAAATACAAGCTTGTCAACACTTGCTGAGTCGCTGCTTCAATAATCTTCACTTCACTGGCTGACTCATCCAATACCAATACCCACTGATTGTTGGGTGTCACCACCATTTTGCCGGCGGAATTAAACAAGTGAAGCCCATCTGTCACTGTTTCTACTTTACAAGGCCCCGCTTGTGCGTATTGCCCATTGAGCAGGGCCACAAATAGGACAATGAATGGCCTTATAAAGGCCGGCTTAGGTTTTATAAATAGGTTAAATAAATAGATATTAATATCACCTTTAAATAGAAAGTACAAGAAATGACGGAAATGTTCAGTGTCTCTCAACGGTGTAACATTTAGGTCATAAAAAAATCATTATTCTGTCATTTTTTAATTATTTTATAGCGAATAGGGGGCAACCATAAAGGATTGCCCCTACAAACCCAAATTGTCATTGTAGGGGTAATCCCTTGTGGTTACCCTAATTGGAAACCCTCTCGAACATCAGTTATTTAGGCTCAATTTATTTACAATCAACATCATCAGGAAAATAATGACAATAATCACTGGAGGAATGCGGTTGAGAAATGTCATCATCTTGAAGAGTATTGTTTATCCAAGGATTTGAGGGATGAGTGAGGCCTTCAGAAGGAGCGTCAGAATAAAAATAGTCTTGATAATTGTTATCAGGTTCTTTTTGGGAGGGATTTATCAAAGGCTTTGATGATTGCGACAGTGGTTGGCTTGGTGAAATATTTTGTTGTTCAGCCAAACGTTGTTTTAAGGTGTCTATTTCGACTTGTAACTGGTTTATTTCTGTTTGTAACGCCTGAAAATCTTGATGATGATTTGATGAGGTGTTGTCTAAACGGTGCTTTAGTTCAGAGAGACGCTTCTTTAAGACGGTTAGAACCGAATGATTAGAGGATAGCAATGGCGGGGACAAAGATTCTTGACAAATGTCGAAGCCTAACCAGCATCTGATTTCAGGTGACGCAATCTCTACAAATACCGTAAGAATAGTTACAACTAAACCTACGACAGCACTTGCTTTTATGATATTCATTTGCAATCCTCCTCATTTGGATTAAATGAACACTTCATCGTCAATTGTGGTGGGCAACCAAAATACGTTGCCTGCCCCCTACTTGGCTGTTCAGAGTACAACTCATCCCAGAAATAATCGAATAGTGCAACTGATTGTATAGTACCTATAAGTTAAAGTCTATTTTTCCGAGACCGCTGCCTTGGAACAGTTCTGCCCTTCGCGACGATTCTCATTGATGATAAATCGTATTTGTCACGCAGATCGTCATCATCATAGTAACCATGATTTTGCATAAAATTTTGCCTCTGTCTTAGTTGCTTTACGTGCGCTGATGATACGATTTCGTTCTTGACGATCCGTATGGGCCACTATTAGCAACTGACCATAAGTTGATAATCCGATAGTTATGTATCTTTCCTCATCAATTGAATGTTCTTCATCAATAATGGGGTAGTCCTGTAGAAGTAGTGATGATGTCCAAACGGATACTATCCCGGGGAAGGGATAGCATCCGTAACATCCCAATGTTTTTAACAGCCTTATCCGGATCCCACTCAAACTGAAGTTTCACTCTATTGATTCCAATGGTTAAGTATTAAAATCCACCCCTAACGACTAAGCTCACCCACGTAGTTGTAAGGAACCGTAAAAGTATCAATCATTTTCATTGTGGGCAGCATTCTTTGGTTGCCCACTTAACTAAACTTCAACTGTGGCGATACAATACAAGGCTTGTCACTATCACGATGAGCCATTGAAGCCAGAATAGCCACGCTTGTTTTTATCATTTTTCAGGCGGCTTTGAATTTAATGAACACGCACCACCCTGTTTTGCTTGATAATATCTGTCAAATTCCTCACCGGTAGCGTAACGAGGACACGTATCCTTTACTTTACGCCAAAATGTCGATTGATAAGTTTTTCTGGTGCCACGCGCTGGTGCTCATCGTTAGACATAAATCAAAAGTAAGGTGGGTAAAGCGGTAGCGAATCGAAGAACAGCGAAGCTAAACCCACCATTTACTAAGCTACACGATGACAATCGTACTCAAAACCATGCAAGATTCTTTGCGCTATTTATTTAAAAGCAACTTGTAACCTATCTTGCATAAGATGAATCACCTTCAGTGCCATAAACACTTCTTCGGCATTAAAAAGAGATTTTTGTTCTTCCACAAACGCTTCTACTTCAACCAGAAGTTTCTTACCTTTAACAATCTTGCTTTCCGGCGCACTCTCTGCTTCTATAGATAAGAAATACTCGGTACTGACTGAATTTAACGTTTGAAAAACGTCATCAGGTAATAAATATATCTCTTTTATGCGCCCATCTAATTGACTGACATGAGTCAAAAAAATCAGTGGCGTTTCCGGATGACAAAAAGCCTCACCAACAGAAATCGAGCCTTTTTTCAGGGCGTTAAGTCGTCCGTCACTGATTGGGATAACAAATCGTTGTTCCAAATTGTCGTCAGCAAATTTATCCAAATAATTGAGATAGAGTTTGCCAATCGAATCCGCCTCGATATACAATAAGGGTATATCAGCAAAGTCCAAGACTTCTTTTACCTCACTGTCTTCAAAAGGACTGACTGGTATTTTATATTTTTCGATCATGTTCATAATTCCACCATTTCAAAGCATTCTACATCATTAGAAAGGTCAAAATGCTCATAAAACCAAAAATTACAGTGTCCAGTGCGACGGTTTATTTTGAGTTGCCCAGATTTGGCTTTAATTCTGAGTTTTGCTATGAAGTTCCCCATTTTTTTGCCTTTGCTTAATATTTCTTGATATAGATTTCCAGAAAAATAATTTGGCAGCCAACGACTAAAGTCGTTGTCTCTACGCTTCCGTCCCCTAAAGGGGACTAAATCCTTAGCCAATTTCTTTTTCAGGAATACTATATATTGCCATCAAATATCCGGTACAGTATCACTGTGTCGTTTTCCACCGCACTTTGTGGTGGACAGTTTTTAGGAAGTTGTTCTTTATACATGTTATTGATTTTATGGCTTACATACTGGTTTTGCATATAGCTGGATAGAACATTAACTTGCCCATCCAAACACAGCGCGGGGAGTTTGCGGTGGGCATTTTTGTTGCCCACCACTTACTTGGCTATGGCGTGTTGTTGACAGGGAGAGCATTTACTCGCCTTCTTTCTATTCATCAGGCTTATTAGGATTGTACGAGCAAGCCCCGCCAAGACTAGCCCTATAATATGAATCAAAATTATGACCAGTCGCATAGGATGGGCACATATTTCTTGCCTCTTGAATAAATGTTAACTCACAGGACATTACATAGGCGTTTCCACAAATAATATTAGGAGCATCTCTCATAAGACGAGTAAAACTGGCGGTCCTCCCGATGGTTTTTGATATTTCACAGAAAATAGAAGCACTGATTTCTCCTGATACTTTTCCAATCTGAGAACATTTGCTTCGACAATGCCCCGTAACAACCTCTAATACTTCAATTAAACCTTGCCGATAACCTGAATAATAGTCCACATCAGTTTTTCTTTTAATCGCATCAAATTCTTCCGCCACAACCGCCAAAAATTCATCAGAATTGACACAATCTCTATTCAGATTAGTCCAAATTTCTTGGGTTTCGCTTGTTCCCATTTCCTTACCTACTAAATAGTGCCTTTTTTGCTTTGAGGAAAATGTCTTGGCTTGCTCCTTCAAAGCTTCATTTTCTGCTTGTAGTTTATTAAGTATTGACTTATATTCGGTTTGTTGGCGACAGTCTCCAAAACAAACCATTTAACAATAACAGCGACACACACTCTCTCGTCATCAAGTATTGGATATTTTACTTGTTGTATTGTATAAGCATTTTCAATAATGGTTTGTTCATTTTCAAGAGTGGCTTGTTCTAGGCAATGTTCAATCTCTTTATTTTCTTGATTTTCTTTGAAACAGTTAACAATTATCGAATTTTTCCCTTTAACAATGATCCCAAAAGTTGGAGCAACCTCATTTATTGCTTTCTGCACAACTCTTTGTTTAGCAGATGAAGTGCCTTCATCATGAGTATATAAGGAACAAGCTTTAACTTCTTTAATACCATCAGCCTCAGATAGCGTGGTAACCCCTTCATCAAATTTTCTCATTTTTTGATCTGATGGTTTTTGAATATGAGGAGCACAACCAATGACTAAGAAGAAAGAAAAAACCATCAAAATAGCTGCATTTTTCATGCAAAACAACCTTTTACAATATTTTAGGTGATTGATATTGCCAAAATAAAAAATCACTTTCACTTTTTTAATATGGTATTGTTAATTTTCCATTTCTGTGTTTATATTGTGACCACAAATAAAGCATATATTAATCACACCATCAACTGAGTTTTTCCTGTTAAAATTCACCATGGTCCCTCACCGCCAGCCGTTCAAAGCCCAGCCAAACAAACCAAATCCGCCTGATAACTTGAGCAACGCAACACAATCTTATCCTGTTAAAATGGTGCATATGTAGCCAATTCATTAATGTTCTTAAATTACAAATTCATCCGGTAATGGCGCATCAAAATCCTCACGAATAGATATTTTCCCAATGTACTCACCAACAGTACGCTTTTTAGAGGGTTCATTACTGCTGTCATGTGCAATCAAGTTTTTCAAATGGTATGAATGATGTACTTGATTTGCCTGTTTCATAATGACTTGTCCCTCTTATACAGTAACAAAGACTTCATCACCAACATAAATCTTGGCTTGACTAAGAATTTCAGGTGTAATCAAGAACCCTTGATTATTACCCCCTTTTTCGGTGACAGCTAACATAATCATTTTCCTTTAAGCTGTTTCAAAAGAGCCTCTTGCAAAAACCCTGTTTGGGGTGAAGTTCATTAAACTAGGATTTCCCGAAACCAAGATACCGCTTAAGTTTATGGAAATAGTCAATAAGAAACAAGGTTTTATGAGTTTTGCAAGAACCTCAAAATAGAAATTGGCTTCATTATGTGTCACATCAGCTAACAGCAATCAATTTATTTCAGTTGGTTATTAGTAATTCAATAAATCAGTTTACAAAGCCCTTTGGTTCAAAACCGGTGGGCGTTTGAAAAACGTGAGGCCTCATACACCCATCAATTAGCGAATGCAATATACCTTAAAATTAGAGCACAAAAATTGGTATCCGTTTGTTCAGTGATGGGCTGGTTCTTTGCTTTATCTACTATAGTCTTGGGGTTCGGTGATTCCAAACCAAGAATTCAGGCATTGAAAAATGGCCCAACAAGCGCGTCAGATGTCGGTTAATGGAAGAACGCCCCTGAGCTTGATGAACTCTAATTCGGTCAAACATGATGACGTTAATTAGGATTAAAGATTGGTTTTTATCGCTTGGGAGCGTTCTTAAACCCAACCGATTATGAGGTTTAAGTGAGGGTTGTATTTGATTTTGTTAACTTATTTCAATTTTCACTCCCATTCAAAAAACCCGTTTTGGAATCATCGAACCCCAAGTATAGTATTCCAGAAAAAGAAATTGGCTAAGGATTTAGTCCCCTTTAGGGGACTTTAGCTTTCAGACAACGACTTTAGTCGTTGGCTGCCAAATTATTTTTCTGGAAATCTATATTTTAGGTCCCGCCATTCATTGTGGCTATCACCCATCAGATATATTAATTAAATATTAGACTTGTCCGTCAATAAATTTTTAACTAATAAAAACAAACAATTAAATTCACAAAACCCTTATTTTCGGACAAGTCTAATATAGATGTTCAGATAAATAATTTCATAAGTCATTGACGGATACTATCCCATCGAGGTATAGCATCCGTGAAGTTATTTTTCTTTAAGTCTTGACCATGGACGTTTCTCGGAGGCTGTGAATGGTAACAAAAATGGCAAAGGCATTTAGCACAGCGCATGATATGCCGGCCAATGGATGAATGCCAACCACTTATCACAACAGAAAACCGCAATTGGCAATAAATTGCCAAAATCCAGTATTATCAAATTATTATGGATAAAGGCCAAAACATTTATTGCTCAGCCCCATTTGTCAAAACAGCCAAAAACCTTTATCCCACTATTCAATGAACCAAGCACAGCCTCCTTATTCGGCCCGAATCCAAATTGGTAATTAATTCTATTTACCCAATTATTAATTCATTCAATTTTTAGGCCGTCATCTAGGTGTGTACATTGTCAACTGGTTTTAAGCTTGAACAAAGCCGAGTCTATCCCATAGCCGTTTTCAAATTTGGACCTATTTGCACCCACTAAAAGTCAATTAACCAAGTTATCCAGTGAAAGCGGCAAGTGTTGTATTCCCTTATCCGTCCTTTGCCAACCTTCTGAGCCAATGTTTTTTTTAACTGTTGCAACAACCCTGCCCCGATATTATCGCCCACTACCAATAATCATATTCATTTAACTGTCAAACACATCAGATGGAAGTTGAAATTTATGGATTAACCCATTTAAAGCATACGGCAAAATCATCGTTTTTTTCCCATGAGTTTTAACCGGAAATGATTTATTGCCTTTTATAAACTGATAACGTCGTCTTCCCCCTGCGCTAGGGTGAAATTCTATTTCATACCCTTTGAGGATTTTAATGACTTTTCTCAATTCAAGAGTCTTAGGCATAAGCAATTTCTTTTATATATCTTTTTTTCAACGTTTTTGCTATTTCTTGAAATTTGATAGTTTCATTCTGTAATTCCAATTTTTGGTAAATTTTCCAGAATTGATCTTCATCAGGATCAATAATCTCGTTAAATGCCTCTTTTTCTAAAGCATAATTAAGGTAATTCTTCAAACTATCAGCTAAAGAAGCAAGGGCATCTCCTTCAGTATTTCCATGACTTGATACCGAAAAATCCAAGCACCTTGCAACAATAACTTCATCCTCGAAGGTCAGAAGTATGTGTAATTCTAAATTGGACAAATCTCGAATGTATCCTTTTAATGCTTTTAAGGGCTTCATAATCACCTTTCCTATAGAATGTACCAATAGTATGAGTGGTAGTCCCTACAAACCAATGCCTTTTTAAAAATCAATGAGTTACATTAATGTGCCAACCATGAAAACACACACATCTGTGCGCAAAGCTTGGAAAAGAGTTTTGATTTTTGGCTTGCTTGCCTTTGGGCTTGCAACCCCAATTCCAATTCCCAATTCCCACGGTTTTAATACTTCTATTGGTTTGTAGGGACTACCGATTTACACAGGAATGCTTGAGTATTACAAAAACCATTGTTTTTTAAGAGGATTTAAAAAAAACACGGCGCATTCGGTAAAAACCTTCAAGGTTTGCCAAACCTTGAAGGTTTGGCGTGAAACTTTTCTGGGCAACTATATCAGAACAGAAAACCGCAATTGGCAATTAGTCATTTATAAATCAGTTTTACCAAGCCCTTTGGTTCAAAACCGGTGGGCGTTTGAAAAACGTGAGGCTTCATACACCAATCAATCAACGAAGGCAATACACCTTAAATAAAATTAGGGCCCCAAAATATTTTATCCGTTTGTTCAGTGATGGGCTGGTTCTTTGTTTTATCTACTATTTAGGTACTGCCAATCAATTGTGGCTATAATTTTTTAGAACTATTAATTAACTTCAATCACCACGCTGCCCAATCGTACAAAGTTTTTTCGTACAAGGTTCGCCTGAAACGAATGATAACGTGGCCTCTCGTACAAGGTTCGCCTGAAACGAGTGATAAATTTGAAAACCGCAATTGGTCATTAGTCATTTATCAACGAATGCAATATAACCTTTTTCTGTTATATTTTAGGTACCGCCAATCATTGTGGTTTTAAAGTGCTTTTAAAAAAAACAACAGGTTTAGGATGAGCCTTGGGACTGGTGTTTACAATTAACTGGTAACCGAAAACAGTAGGGAATTTGTAACTACTCAACACCGAAGTGTGCGAATTATTATAGCCTGGGGCAACGCCCCAGGTGCAGGTGTTTATGATGTGAAAGCCCTTTCGGGGCGCATTAAAAAAATTGCCCCTTCACCCAGGGCGCTGCCCTGGGCTTTAATAAAGCGCCCTTTCAGGGCTGAGTAGTTACAGGAATTTATTGGTTTTTATTGGAGTTAATTGTCAGAATCAAAATTGACTTCATCTTTTCAATTTTCCATATCTTTAGTTTGCTCTAATGCCACTCTAATAACACGTTCACTGAGTCGAATTCCCTTTTTTTTCATTCGTTCAATCGCTTCTGGCATAGAAAATGAGTAACCTTCTCTTTTGGCACGAATTAATATACCTATTGAGCCCGTGAGAGAAAGATTACTCAACCGTGCAACACGCCTGCCTGGCACTTCATCAATACAAACAGTTTGAATCCCTTCATTGAGTGCCAATTGAATGACGGCCGCTTCGCCACGATCAAGCAACTTAATGTAAAAAGGTGAAATTGATATGGGTTCTTCCCATTTTTTTAAAAAATGTTGCTTGTTCAAATTCCGTAACCGCAAATCCATTGGCACCACCACGTTGAATTCCTTGACACACTTCAAAAGGGACAATAACCTGATGATAAAGCGATTCTAACAGGGCTAAATCGCCCAAGGCTGCAACCAGTGAAATGAGCGGACTTGTATTAATAACGATTGTTTTTGTGTTAGGCATTTTCAATATCCGATAACAGTTCTTCTTCTTCTAAATCAATCATGGAAACGGCAAAACGGTGCAAACTGAGCAAAAATGTGACTCGAGCCATACCCATCATCTGCGCCGCTATACCTGAAGATAATCTCTTCATTTCAAATAACTTAACCACCATTGCCATTTTAGCTTCGTTTTCAAATTGCTCGCGTGTGGTTTGCAAACAATCTGGTAGAGTTTGAGGGTAATCAATTGTTATCTGGTTTAACATTGTATTTTTTTAATCTGTTTGTTAAAAAAAAGAGAATGGCGCTTCAAAATCCTCACAGAAGTGTATTTATTAATTGTAATAGAGTTGTGCAAGATTGTGCAGGATTTTTAATTGTGCAGATTGAAAATTTCAAACCCCGAAACATGGCTAAGTATCATTAAAAAATGGCAAGCGATTTACACAGGGTATGCATGAGTTTTACCAAACCCATTGTTTTTTAAGAGGCTTTTAAAAACATGGCGCATTATATGCTGCAATCAATCAACGAATGCGTTAAAAAATTAGGGCACAAAAAATTGGTTCGGTGATGGGCAGATGTCTTTGCTTTATCTACTATTTTGGGTATCGCTAATCATTGTGGCTATAATTTTTTGGATATATTAGTTAAGGAACGTGCATAAAATAACTTAGTCAACTTTAGGGTAACCACAAGGGATTACCCCTACGAACCAGAGCAAAATGTAGGGGCAATCCTTTATGGTTGCCCTGGGCCGACTCATTTTGAAGCGTTGTGCGTCATAAGAGTTTTTAAATGAAATGCGAAGGCGGTTATTCTTTATTCATGATTTACGAATTTTTCATGGCCGTTAAACTGAAATGCGAAGGCTGTTGTTTGCTATTCGCGATTAAAGTTTTTTGTCATGGCCGTTAAATGAAATGCGAAGGCCAATATTCGCGATTTGCGATTTTTTCATGGCCGCTAAATGAAAGGGGCAACCGCGAGGGATTGCCCTATAATAACTCACTAAATGTATAGAAAATATTTATGGTTGCCCCTGCGGACTCATTTTGAAGCGTAGTGCGTAACATCAGTTATTAATTAACTTCAATCACCACGCGGCCCAATCGTACAAGGTTCGCCTGAAACGAATGATAAATTTGAAAACCGCAATTGGCAATTAGTCATTTATAAATCAGTTTTACCAAGCCCTTTGGTTCAAAACCGGTGGGCGTTTGAAAAACGTGAAGCCTCAGACACCCTTCAATCAACGAATGCCTTAAAAAATTAGGGCCCCAAAATCTTTTATCCGTTTGTTCAGTGATGGGCTGGTTCTTTGCTTTATCTACTATTTAGGTACCGCTAATCATTGTGGCTATAATTTTTTGGATAATATTAATTAACTTGACAAAGTTTTTTCGTACAAGGTTCGCCTTGTACTCCTTTAAAATCACGCACGCCGTTTTTTTGTACAAAGGGAGCGAAGTACTCCTGATAAATTTGAAAACCGCAATTGGCAATTAGTCATTTATCAATCAGTTTTACCAAGCCCTTTGGTTCAAAACCGGTGGGTGTTTGAAAAAATCCTTTTACATCAATCAGCAAATGCAATATTCTATTATTCTAGAATTTGGCAAAATTTGTAACACATTAATCATTTCAATAACCACGCGGTTTTTCGTACAAGGTTCGCCTGAAACGAATGATAATATGCTTCGGTACTTAAGTCCCCTGTTGAGAGAGGATTTAGGGGTGGGCTATTCATTGACACTTCACAATCAAGGAAACTATTTATGAAGTTTATGTTTATGTCTAAAAGTGCGACCCG
>QNER01000036.1 GCA_003646175.1 Candidatus Parabeggiatoa sp. nov. 1 | reverse complement strand
GTGAAAACTCATTTCAATAAGCTTTTATCAAGGCATTAATCCACATCCGCCTGAAAATCAATCCGTAAAATCCGTAAATCCGTTGTACTTTCAATATACTTCGCTCCCTTTTTTGGGTGAAAATGAAAGAATAGGTTATGCTTCATTTCAATAAGCTTTGGAGAAGACATTGAACCACATATACTCGATGATCAAGTTTTTGATGTTATTTAGCTTTGAAAATCCATTTTTGAGCATTTAAATAGACAATTTATTGATTTTTAAATTATTTATTTTTTAGTGCCTAAAATTATATTTATTTTTAAATCGTAACTACTCAGCACCGAAGTGTGCAAATTATATTTATTTTTAAATCGTAACTACTCAGCACCGAAGTGTGCGAATTATTATAGCCTGGGGCAACGCCCCAGGTGCTGAAAGGGCGCAAGTTCCTAGGGCGCTGCCCTAGGCTTTAATAAAGCGCCCTTTCAGGGCTGAGTTCCTAGGGCGCTGCCCTAGGCTTTAATAAAGCGCCCTTTCAGGGCTGAGTAGTTACTTTAAATCAATGATTTAAACTTGATCATCGAGATATATTAACAAAATCAATCCGTTAAATCCGTAAATCCGCTGTACTTTCAATATAATTATGACACCCAGATGGCAACCCACCGCTCATTTAGAAACTTTACGTTTACGGGCGCGTTTATACCATGATATTCGCCAATTTTTTGCAAAACGCCAAGTATTAGAAGTCGAAACCCCCATACTTTCTGCCGGCAGTGTGCCGGATTGTTATATTGAACCTTTATATACCAACTATCATGGTGCCGATGCTAAGCGTTTGTTTTTACACACTTCGCCAGAATTAGCCATGAAACGGTTATTAGCAGCCGGCTGTGGGGCGATTTTTCAAATTACTAAAGTTTTTCGTGATGGTGAAGTCGGGCGTTGGCATAATCCGGAATTTACCCTATTAGAATGGTATCGCCCCGGCTTTAATCAAGACGATTTAATCCAAGAAGTCGATGAATTCTTGCAAATGCTATTGCACTGTCCACCCGCAGAACGTTTGACTTATTGCGCCCTATTTGAGCAACACACCGGCTTGCATCCTTTACACACTGCCCTATCTGTTTTACAAGATTATGTTGTCCAATTTGGGCTTCGAGATGTGCATCGCTTAGAACGCGATACTTGCTTACAACTTATCCTGTCTCACCACATTGAACCGCTTTTAGGACAAACTTGCCCCACCGTGATTATGGATTTTCCCGCCAGCCAAGCTGCACTAGCCAGAAAACGAGTGGATAATCCACAATTGGCTGAACGTTTCGAGGTTTATGTGCAAGGCATTGAATTAGCAAATGGTTTTTACGAACTGACTGATCCGGTTGAGCAACGCCAACGTTTTGAACAAGATTTGGCTAATAGAAAAGCCCTTAATTTAGCCACTTATCCGTTAGATGAACGTTTTTTAGCGGCTTTAGAATCTGGCTTGCCTGATTGCGCCGGCGTCGCGTTAGGATTAGATCGTTTATTAATGTTAATAGCGGGGGCTTCCCATATTAACGAAGTGTTGGCATTTCCGGTAGACTATGCATGATGAAACTACTTACGCTTGATACTTCCACTGAAGCTTGTTCTTGTGCTTTATACCTAGACGGTGAAATACAAGATCGAAGCAAAATAGCCCCTCGGCAACATTCGACTTTGATTTTACCAATGGCGGATGAATTGTTAGCAGAGGCCGGCTTAAAACCAACTCAATTAGATGGCTTAGCTTTTGGATGCGGCCCCGGCAGCTTTACCGGATTACGCATTGCTTGTGGGGTTGTCCAAGGCATCGCTTTTGCAGCCGATATTCCCGTTGCCCCAGTGTCCTCTTTAGCCGCTTTAGCACAAGCGGCATACACAGAAGAAGGTGCGATTAGCGTATTGGCAGCGATTGATGCGCGGATGAGTGAAGTGTATTTTGGGTGCTATCTGATTGATAAACAAGGTATTATGCGCTGTGACGGAGAAGAACTTGTGTGCGCGCCGCATGATATTAGTTTGCCTAATGCTGGGCAATGGCATGGTGTTGGCAGCGGTTGGGCAACTTATGCCGATAAATTCATAGCAAAATTGGGTGACGCAATACAAGACTACCAAGGTGAAAAATACCCACAAGCGCGTGCTATCATTCCATTAGCGTTAGCCGCTTTTCAAGAAGGAAAAATTGTCAGTGCTGACGGAGCCTTGCCGGTTTATTTAAGAAATAAAGTTGTTTAGTGTTCAAACGGATACTATCCCATCGAGGTATAGCATCCGTCACATCTACGGATACTATCCCATCTAGGTATAGCATCCGTCACATCTACGGATACTATCCCTCAGAAGGGATAGCATCCGTAAAATATTAAGAGGTAAACTCAACTATGAATATGATTAGTAAACATTTATCAATTTCGACAGTGTTTTTGACCGCAAGTGTGCTAACAGCGCAGGCTTCTGAACCGGTTTGCGGTGTCGTCGCCACTGACAGATCGCCACTTAATATTCGTCAAGAGGCAGCTCCAAACGCAGAAGTCATTTACAAAGCCCGTAAAGGCTCAGCCCTCCGTATTTTGGATACCTCTAATGAGTCATGGTACCAAGTGAAACTCAATAACGGCAAAATTGGTTATGCCAGCCGTGACTATATCACCACTTTTGATCCTTGTGGCATTGTCACCACCCAAAGCTCGCCACTGAATATTCGTCAAGATGCCAGTACACGCTCGCCGGTGATCGGCCAAGCCAGTAAAGACTCAGCGCTCCCAGTATCGGAAATGATCTGCTCATGGTATCGCGTTTTGCTGAATAGCGGCATTGCCGGCTATGCCAACCGTGATTACATCAAACTTCAAGGCTACGATAATAACAACATCCAAGACGACTGCGACATTTCTCAAAGTAGCAACTCTACTAACGTACCTAAAATCGGCATCACTGGCAATACCAGCCGTCGCATTGATGCCCAAGGCGATTATCATGAGCTTTGTGGCCTTGTTATCACAACAGATGCGCCACTTGACATTCGTGCTGAAACGCTCCGAACCGCCAAAGTGGTGACTCAAGCCAACAAAGACTCAGCCGTGCTGATTTTAAAAGCAGTTGGTTCTTGGTACAGAGTCAAAGCCAACAACGGCATGGTTGGTTATGCCAATCGTGACTTGATTAAGAGAGAGGATGATTTTGGTGGCTATGTTTTTTGTGGTATTGTCGCTACAGAAAAATCGCCACTTTCTATTTATGCGAGTATGGATAGCAACGCACAAGTGCTTGGCAAAGCCCAGAAAGGCACAGCATTGGTTGTGTTAAACGTTATTGACTCATCATGGTATCAAGTCAAGCTCAACGATAGCACGATTGGCTATGCGAACAGTGACGACATTAAATATGATCCAGAAAAGTACCACTATTCAAATTAGTGCTGGCGTGGTGAGTTTTTGCAAGTTCTTTTGATAATAGGTAATAGGTAATGGATCATTAACTTGACAATGATCGAGGCAAAAGTTTGCCTCGATCACATTATCATTCGTTTCAGGCGAACCTTGTACAAAAAAACGGCGTGCTTCGCGTAATTTAAAAGGAGTACAAGGCGAACCTTGTACGAAAAAATGGCGTGCTTCGCGTAATTTAAAAGGAGTACAAGGCGAACCTTGTACGAAAAAATGGCGTGCTTCGCGTAATTTAAAAGGAGTACAAGGCGAACCTTGTACAAAAAAATAAAAGGAGTACAAGGCGAACCTTGTACGAAAAAATGGCGTACTTCGCGTAATTTAAAAGGAGTACAAGGCGAACCTTGTACGATTAAGCAGCGTGGTGCCTAAAACATTGTCAAGTTAATAGATCATAAATAACTACCGCCGGTAGCTCAACCTCATGGCTCAGAGCTACTGTACCGCATCAGGATACTAACCTTTGCCCTAGGCTTTTTTCGCTTTTAGCACCCCAGCGGGGGGTGAGTCTAATTCTCGATCCGCGATTCAAAGAAAGTCCTTTTCCTGGCGACATGGAAAGGTTTTTAAGAACTCGCCAATGCTCATTGTGTAGCTAAATACGCCGAACAATTGGGCGATCTTCTTGATAAAGTCAATCAGTTGAGCCACTGAAAAGAAAGCCATTAACGACAAGGATTGTATTTTAGAATGGATTTTGATTGTCACGGTTCACAATTCACAATTTAATTTTCACCACCCAGTGGGTGCGTTGATTTCTACCCCACAATAATTGATAAGCCGTGTTGAGGACAATATATGGTGAAAAAATTACCTCTTGGTATTCAAACCTTTTCCAAAATGATCAAAGACGACTGTTTGTATGTGGATAAAACTCGTCACATTGCCGAATTAATTCAAGCCGGCGACTACTTGTTTCTGTCTCGCCCTCGTCGTTTCGGAAAATCTTTGCTGGTTTCGACGTTAGCTGAAATTTTTGCCGGCAATAAAGCCATTTTTCAGGGTTTATATATCTATGATAAGATTGAATGGCAATCTTATCCGGTTATTCTTATTGATTTCAATCGCATTTCCCACCACAACGATGAAGTGTTCAACGCGTCGTTGTTATCTTTTTTAGATAAAGTGGCTGGTAAGTATGAGATTGTCCTTTCTAGCCAATTTATCCGGGAAAAATTTGCCGAGTTAATTGAAAAGCTCTGTGAAAAAACTCACCAAAAAGTGGTGATTCTCGTTGATGAATATGATAAACCGATTGTCGATCATATTGATGATGTCGAAAAAGCCAAGAAAAACCGAGACATTCTTCGGGAGTTTTTTGGTGTGTTGAAATCGTCTGACGCTTTTCTGCGCTTTGTGTTCTTAACGGGTGTGTCCAAATTTTCTCAAGTGTCTATTTTTTCTGACTTGAATAATATACGGGATATCACGCTCTCGAAAAAATTTACGACGCTGCTTGGATACACACAAACAGAGTTGGATTCGAGGCTAAAGTTTTTGCGCGCAAAAACTTTAGCCTCGAAAGCTATTTTGATAAAGCTATCCAAAATCTTGGTTTTGAGTTGGGGATAAAAAAGGCACCGTTGTTGACTCAAATCAAGACTTGGTATGATGGTTATTCTTGGAATGCCTTCGATAAGGTGTATAACCCGTTTTCGATTATCAATTTGTTTGCTGAACAGCGTTTCAGTAATTATTGGTTCAAAAGCGGTACGCCAAGCTTTTTGATGAAACTCATCAAAAACAACCAACGAGATATTACTGAGTTTGAAAACAAAAAAGTGTCAGAGATTGTTTTTGACAGTTACAACATTGAAAACCTGAATGTGTTCGCGCTATTGTTTCAAAGCGGTTATCTCACCATCACCCACATTGATACTCAAGAACGTTTTACGGAATATACTTTGAACTATCCTAATTTTGAGGTTAAACAGGCATTTATCACCTATCTGCTGGAAAGTTTTACCAACAAAGAAGAAATCCAAAGCCGTGACAAATTAAAATTAAATTTAACTCTGTGTAACTCTGTGTAACTCTGTGCCCTCTGTGTGTATTGGCACTGATGGGCGTTGAGATCGATTTAGAAGTGTTGACGGATAAAGGGCGCATTGATGGGGTATTGGCTTTAGCAGATAAAATCTATCTGATAGAGTTTAAATATGGCAAAGCCGGTACCAAGATGGACACCCTGACTAACAAAGCGGTGAAGCAAATCCGGGATAAGAACTATGGCGAACGCTTTTTGAATGAGTCACGCCCGTGTCTGTTACTTGGCGTGGGGTTTGTGGAAAAAACCATTGGATATAAATGCGATAACTACAAGGATTGTTTATAAGAAGGGATTTATAAGAAGGGATAAATAACTACAAGGATTGTATTTTAGATAGAAAGACAAGAAATCCGATTTTGGGGAAAAATCGGATTTCGGGGTGCCCGGATATTTCCGCTATCCTGCACTAGGCTTTGATAGCTTTTTTCGCTTTTAGCACCCCAGCGGGGGGTGAGTCTAATTCTCGAACCGCTATTCAAAGAAAGTCCTTCGCCTGCCGACATGGAAAGGTTTTATCGAACCGCGAAAACTTTAGTTGAACAAGTTGTTGAACATGAACGATATCGAACTCACTCGCGAAAAAGTCGAATAAAGACACAAAAAGCAGCTTATAATGCGGAAAATGGGTAATGTAACATTGTCTTAGATCGAAGTCATATTTAGATTCCAATCCTTTATTATAAGTAATCCTTGTAGTTATTTCTGCTTTAAAACCAACAAAGTAATATCATCATAGACTTTTTGCATACCAATGAATTGTTTGACATCGGCAACAACCGCTTGTTGGATTGCTTGCGCAGCTAAATACCAATTGTGACTAACAACTTCACATAACCGTTCTAAACCATACTGCTTTTTTTCAAGATTTCGGGCTTCGGTAATTCCATCCGTATATAGAACAATGCCATCACCTTGTTGTAATTTAATTTTTATGTGTGATACAAATTGAGATATATCATTTTCCACACCAATCATAAAACCCAAATCAAACGTATCAATCCGTTCAATTTCCCCCCCTTGACGTACGACTAACACTTCTTCATGTTGTCCCGTTACGCGCAATTGTCCATCTTGATAATCTAGTAAAGACAAAGTTAAATTTTTATCGGTCCCCATACGCAGTGCATTGTGATAAACAGTACGGTTGACAACATTCAAAAATGTTTCTGGATTATCAATGCCAGCCAATAATAAAGCACGTACTGTGGTTTGCACCATCAACATGACAACACCACTTTCCAACCCATGTCCAGTAACATCGCCAATGCCAATTTTAATATATCCATCGTGATTTAAGACTTCGTAATAATCACCGCCCACTTCATCGGCAGGTTCCATAAATCCAGCAATGTCTAGGTTTTCAATTTGTTGTAATTCTTGTTCTTTGGGTAACACCATTTGTTGTAACTGTTTGGCAATATCCAAATCGGCTGACATTCGCAGATTTTCCTTTTTGAGACGTTCGTTGAGCGTCAGTATTTCTTGGTTTTGTTGTTGTAGTTTCAACGTTAAATCTCGAATGCGTAAATGGGTAGTCACACGCGCTAACACTTCCTCCTGTTGTATGGGTTTAGTGATGTAATCTACCCCGCCGACTGAAAAGCCTTTAACCTTATCTTCAGTACTGCTTAAGGCGGTCATAAAAATAACCGGAATGTCTTTAGTACGTTCATCTGCTTTTAACCGCCAGCATGTTTCAAAGCCATCTATACCCGGCGGCATCATCACATCCAATAAGATAAGTGCCGGTTGGATACGCTGCGCCCGTTGCAATGTTAATTCACCATTAGTCGCCACTCGCGTTGTAAAGCCGCAATCCTCTAAATAATCAGCCAATACGCTTAAATTAGAAGGATTGTCATCAACAATCAAAATCAGATAGTCTCCAAAATCAGAGGTAGCCATATTTTCTGATGCGATATTCATTCATTTTCCTCCTTCCTTAAATTGTTCAATTAATGCCAAAAGTTGTTTTTCTTGAAAACCTTTGGCTAAACTTTGCAGTTTGCGAGCAAACGGGAACAATTCTGGTGCCCTTTGTTCTATAACGGAAGCTCGTTTCCGAATGCCACGCATATCACCGTCCATTACCAACTCGAACAATATCGCTATTTCTTCAGCGGGCGGTGGCACAAGTTGCCCTACTTCACTACTTTCTTCAATCGTTTCTGTCTTGGTGTCCTCATAAACCCATTCCACTTTCAAGAGTTTTTCCATCAAACAAAAGAGTCTATCGGCTTCTACCGGTTTAGGCAAAAAGCCATTACACCCTATTATTTTGCATCTTTCTTGATCGGATTCAAAAACACTGGCTGATGCCGCAACGATGATGATATCTTTCAATTCAGGCATTTGTCTTATCTTTTGCACGGCTTCAAAGCCTGTCATAACCGGCATCACCAAGTCTGTCAAAATAATATCAGGGTGAATTTCGCAGGCTTTTTCTACTTCTTCTTTACCATTCACGGCCTCTATAACTTCAAATCCAAGCGGTTTAAGCATACCGTGCAACACTAAACGGTTTGCGTGTTTGTCATCCACCACCAACACTTTTCGCCGTTTTCCTTGGTAACCAATGATTTCCCCCCTTCTGCTTGATTTAAATTCAGCCTCTGCTGTCACCACTGGCAAGGTTAAATCAAACCAAAAAGTACTGCCTTTTTCCAATTCGCTTTTAACATGTAGTTCGCTTTCCATCAATTCGACTAATTGCCGACTAATTGTCAAACCTAAACCGGTACCCGCTGCACGACGTTCAGTCTCACCAACTTGCTCAAAAGGCAAGAAGATTTTGTCTAATTGTTCTGGAGTCATGCCTACGCCCGTGTCTATGATTTCAAAACGAATTTTCTTGGGAGTGGGTGGTGTGTCATTTAACACACTGACTCGGAGCGTAACCGTGCCTTGATCGGTAAATTTAACCGCATTGCCTAACAGGTTTATTAAAACTTGTCGCAACCGCTTTTCATCGGCTTCTACGCCAGAGGGCAAGGCATTATTATGTTCATAGATAAAAGTCGTATCTTTTTCTTGTGCCCGCATATTGATGATGCCAGCAAGACTTTCCAAAAAATTAGGCAAATGGAATGCGGTGGCATAGAGTTCCATTTTACGGGCCTCAATTTTGGACAAATCTAAAATATCATTAATGAGGGTCAATAAATGTTGACCACTCTGTTGGATAATGTTCACGCCATCCAATTGCTGGGTGCTTAATTCTTTATCTCGCCTAAGAATCTGGGCATATCCCAAGATGCCATTCAGTGGTGTTCGTAGTTCATGGCTCATATTGGACAGAAAATCACTTTTAGCACGGCTGGCAAATTCGGCAATCTCTTTAGCGGTTGCTAATTCCTGAGTACGTTCAAGTACCAGTTGCTCTAAATGATCACGGTGTTGTCTCAGTTCTTCAGTACGCTTGCTAATCTCCCTTTCCAGCGGAATGAGCGCGATTTTAGTGAGCGTAATCCACAAAATAAAACCGAGTAGTCCCATAATGATTGAAAAAATAAGCAACAGTTGCCAATTCAATTCGTTGATGATGTTTTCTATTGAAGCAAGATCATTGGCTATCTCTAAATCAAGATAGTTATCTTGTGAGAATGACACGCGCCGCTTAACCAAATAAGTGTTTTCAGCCGGATTTTTGCGGGTATAGTTCACAAACTGAAAGCCATTTTTAGCGGTGGCTGTCAACGTCACAATATACTCGCGTTTTTCAGACCAATTTTGCAAAAATTGACGCACCGCTACATAATCATTTTTGAGAAATGACTCCGAGATAAATTCACCTATCAAATCAAATTCTAGGTTATCATGTTGTTTTTCATTCTCTAACAGCAAATTACGTTGTTGAGATGCAACTAACAGGCTCGCAAATACAAAAAAAATTAATAAAATCAAGATAAATAAAAAAAACAAACGCCCGTGTTGTAGTGATGCATTTTTTTTGGACATTGTGGGGTTTACTCCATTGTTATGTTTCGTCGTTTCGTAGGGTGGGTAAGCGGGCGGCACTCTCTCAAACATTGTCCCGAATCTTAACGCCCGCTTGCCCACCATTTTTCTCATTTGCGTGATTCAATTTTTGCTAAGGTTCAAAGAAAAATTAGTGCTTTTTGCGGACTAACTATTCAACGGTTTGTAAAATATTCCGCAATTCGTCATAATCTTCATCCTTTACCGTTGTCACTCCAGTAATGGATTTTTTGATTGACGTTAAAATCGTTTTGCCTTTTCGGTGATTGTTGAGCTCCAAAAAAAGCGTTCGCAATTTATCAAGCTTTTGTGACGGAAAACGCTGAGTTGCGACAAAAACATGCACGGTAATAGGGGGAGTCCATGTTAATACTTTTATGCCTTTTTTGGCGTATCGGTTAAAAACATCTTTTTTAACAGCCCCCGCTTCAAATTCACCGAGCAATACGCCCAAAACGACATTGTCATGGTTTTTGATAAATTTATAATGACTGAGTTGTGGGACAGTCACGCCCGCTTTCCATAAGACAAAGCGGGGTACAAAATGACTCATGGTAGAATTTGGAGAGCCAAACGCAAAGCCTTTACCGCGCAAATCAGCCAAAGTTTTAATGGGGCTATTTTTGGCGACAATAATGGCACCCTGGAAAGTGGATTGACCTTTCACTTGAATTTTTGCGATCAGGGGTTTATGCCCATAGTTTTTGACCAATTTGACATAAGGTGCTGGTCCCATATAAGCAATATCCACTTGATTGTTACCCACCAATTCAATATGACTGGCGTAAGTTTTAGCGACTCGTAAAACCACTGGTTTATCAAGTTCAGCAGAAAGATAATTAACCAGAAGGGTAAATCGCTCTAAAAGTTCTTTGGCGGTTAGATAAGGATGTACTCCAAAAACATAATATTTCTGTACATTTTGTTGTTCCGCTATTGAAATGGGTGCCAATAGACATAAAAAAGTGGCTAAAAAAAGGTAGAGAAAAATTTTTTGCATGGGTTGGTTCTCAATTATTTTTGGGATTATTTTAATTTTAGCTTAATTACTTTGACAATGTCACATTAGCAGGAGTACAAGGCGAACCTTGTACATTAGCAGGAGTACAAGGCGAACCTTGTACATTAGCAGGAGTACAAGGCGAACCTTGTACGAAAAAACGGTGCGGTTATTGAAATTGTCAAGTTACTCAGCATTCGCTTAATCATTTCTTTAGAGATTTTTACAAAACTGGTAATAGGTAATACTCGATTTCGACGTTTTTAAAACCTATCAACCAGGGGCGTTGCCCCTGGCTATATTAATTTCGCCCCTTTGGGGCTTTAAAGCCCTTTAAAATTTATAGTTTTTAGCCTTTTACTCTTTTTATGCAATCGGGAAACGCTATAGCGTTTTTTTCTCTGACTTTGGGGAAAATTAAATTTCCCTCGTTCCTTATTTATTTCACTGCTGGAGCTAAAAAAACCTGAAACCATTTATCCAAATCCTTATTCTCTGCTTTATCACAACAATCCCCGTTCAATCCGTTTTCGCAGATAAACTGAGTTTTGATGGTGAATTAAGAGAACGATTTGAAATTTGGGATGGGTTGAATAAGAAAACTTATGGTGATCAAAGTTTAAATTTCAAGGGCCAAAAAACCGGCCATGCAGATGATCATCTTTGGCTGCAACGCCTCAATTTTGGTTTGACTTATCAATCAAAACGACTCACCGCTAAATTTCATTTATATGATGCCAGGGTTTGGGGATGGAGTCTTGATCAAAATGATTTTATCAAAAATAAAGGGACTGCGGATGAATATGTCATGGTTCCTTATGAGGAATATTTTGATCTGTTTTATGGCTATTTGAAAACGCAATTCAATGATCATCTCAGTCTTAAGGCGGGTAGGCAAAAAATCTGGTATGGTGATAAACGTGCTTTTGGGCCTGGTTCGTGGGGTAATTCGGTGGGTTGGCTTTGGGATGCGGTCAAATTGTCTTATAAACAGCAACGCCATTTTTTCGATATCTTTTATGGACAAACCAAGACTAAAGATCCAGAAAGTTTCAGTTTAACGGCCAAACATGCCTATCAAGGTGTGGGTATTTATTCGCATTTACAGTTTGCGCCCAACGGGGCGATTGAACCTTTTTTTGCATGGAAAAATGCGTTGTTTTATAACAGTGCCAAACAAGAAGACAGTTATATTATTCTAAAGCGCTAGAATTTCAATGTATTTATGCTCATCTCAATGCGGGGCGCTTTATCACTGATAATCAGATTGCTCAAAATGATGCATCTCGTGTGATGTTGCAACTGCAATATAAATTTGATTATCCGTTTATTAAATAACCATAGCGACAGGGATTGTAAAACACCATAACTACAGGGATTGCTTATAAGAAGGGATTTATAAGAAGGGATAAATAACGACAAGGATTGTATTTTAGATAGAAAGGCAGTGTGTTCAGGAGTACCAGGCGAACCTTGTACGAAATTCTCATTCGTTTCAGGCGAACCTTGTACGAAACCGGGCGTGAGTTCTCATTCGTTTCAGGCGAACCTTGTACGAGGCCGCAAGCTATCAGTTTACAACGAATTGAGTACAGCGAATTACGTGGATAAACGAATAAGGCATTTTGAACCTTGATTATCTGTTAGACATGGCTGAAAAATAGCCACGTCGATCCGTTCGTTTTTTGAAGGACTTATCAATCAATCAATGAAAAACACCTCAAATAGGCCGAGTTTTAATTCGTTTATCCACGTAATTAGTTGTACTTAATAAAGAGAAATTGTAGTTATTGCGGTTAATCAAAAAACAACGGAAATAGGCAAAAAATAACCAAAGTACCAAAGAGCCTATTGTCCGTCTCTGACCGGCCACACGTCGTACGAGCCCGTCTTGCCGTTGATGACCACGTTGCCGACGTTGAAGTGCACGCTCCATGCGTAGCCTGCGTTGAACGCGTAACTACTGGACGACCAATACCAACTACTCTTCACGCCCACAAAAGCATCACCTTCAGTCCATTTACCCGTGCCCGCCGCGTTAGAGAGTGCAGGATTCCTATAGCTGGTATCCACCATCGCTTCCCATTCCTCTTTAGTCGGTAAACGCCAGGTACCTGCGGTCGAACCATCACTCAAGCCACATCGCCCACTGATTAGATTGGCAGCGAGTAGCTTAGCCGTTTCCCAATCCCGTGGGCCAAAACAGTTCGCATTCTTCAACCATATCAGTCCACTCCAATTATCTGTAACGGTACCATTACCATTATCGCTATAATGGTTCGATGACGAAGACGGCGGAGGCGTAGAGCCGGTTGTCCCGGTAAAAGTCCCGGTAATCCCAAATATTGTGACACCGGCGCGGATATTCTCTGGGCGTAAATTGGAATCGCCTTTAAAAAGGCCGGCCCCATTATGGTAGCCCGCGGCAATGGGTTGATCTGCGGTTGTTGGGGTCATTGTCACCGCCCCTTGATTAGGCATGGTGCCGGTTTGTGGCCCCCAATTGCCCTCGGTTAATCCCCAGTATTGCTGGCCCGCGACGGCTTCATTGGGTTGAAGACCGTTGCTATTATTCTTGGTGGGGGCTTTCTCCATCACATTATTCAACGTGCAACCACTGGGACGGGGGCCGCTGGTGACTTCGATAAACGACTTTTTGGCCCCGGGCGCACCCGTGTCTAGCCGATTGCAGATATCCGAGAGGGGATACATGCCGCTCGCCGGATCGCCCGGTGGGGCGGGTGAATCGAGAGAACCGGCGAGTGTGATTGCCGGTAAGAGTGTTAACAGGTTGAATGTTGTGAGATTTTTATAGGACATAGGTTTGGCTCCTTTAAGTGAGTTGGTTGGTTGAATTGAGTACAGCGAATCGAGTACAGCGAATTGAGTACAGCGAATTGAGTACAGCGAATCGAGTACAGCGAATTGAGTACAGCTTCTTTCCGAAATAAACGAATTTTTTCTTTTCTGGTTCCTACGCGCCTGCGTCACTGCCATTAAGTTAAGGGCAACCACAAGGGATTGCCCCTACAGAACCCTCCTGAGTTGGGGCAATCCTTTATGGTTGCCCTCACAAAAAAGCTTAACTTAATGGCATTGACGCGCCTGCGTGGAAACCAGAAAAATCCGTCATTACTTTCTTCGACGCTCTACGTCGAGTTTAGAATCGAAAAACCTCAAAAGGGCACTGGAATACCCAGATACTTGCAAATATGTGCCACTGTAAAATTGGGTATCTCTCTATGGCGTGGCACCGAGGTACAGCGGTTTGTCACGGGATTCTCCCAAATTGAGTGTTCTTTACCTTCACGCACGAATCGACAACCTTGTTGGCTCAAGTAAGATAGCAAATCACGCCGCTTCATCATAAGCCTCCTCGGGAACAATACGTACACGATGGGTTGCCGTCAATAGCAAATGAATTGGCTCTTCCAAATCGGCCTCAGGATCAGTACACGACGGCACCGGTTGTGGTAACGGTTCTCCTCGCATTAGGTTAGTTTCCGCCATGTCTACCAAGGCACTTGCTAATAACCGACGCGCTTCTTGAAGGTTTTCGCCAAAAGTGAGGGTGCCGGGGAAATCCAACACTTCTCCATGGACACCCTCATCAAGAAATTTATACATTGCTTTATAGGTTAGCATCTTTTCTCTGGCTCATTGTTCGATTTTGATAAACTACCGGGTGGTTTGTTTTTGGGAGTGTGCAAAGCAACTTTGCACGCATGTCATTAATAATTGAGTGCAGCTTCTTTCCGAAATAAACGAATTTTTTATGGTTTCCACGCGCCGGTGTTAATACTATTAATTATAGTTAGGTTGTTTGTCGTTCTAGCGCTGGAAAGCGGAAATTCCCACCCCCAGCTCAAGTACCCTAAAGGGCACTATAAGGAGTTCAGTCGGCTTTAGCCGACTTGAGCTTTTAGCCATGAGGTTTAGCTCATGGCTCCGAAAGCTCAAGTTTTTCGTACCAGGTTCGCCTTGTACTCCTGAAGTTGCAAGGTTCGCCTGAAACGAATGATTTAAGTAAGTTGTTCTTGAGTATTATTCTCTAAAAACCTTTTTAAGTGGCACACGAATATCTAATACCTTATCGGTGACTTCGGTATCATCCTTTGTCTCAAAAATGTTGAAGTTATTCATCTGTGAATAAACGCTTATCGACTTGAGCGTTGGTATAACCAACCAACAGGATTTTACCCCAAGCGCAAAATAGGCCTTGAATTTATTCACGATGTCATCAATGCCTTGCCTTGGCGAAATAATTTCAATGGACAATAAAGGCATCTGTTGCATTTTTGACACATCGTCCGTCGGATGAAATTTTATCGTATTGGGATAAAGACAGACATCCGGGACGAGTTCTTCCTTCGCTTTGAGATTAAATTGGCTAACATCCGTTTGCTTGATATCTAAACTTAATTCAATCGCTATGGTAAAGTTATCGTCGGGCAACAAGCGCGCTAACCGGGCTTGGATAATACTGTGATTCAGTGAACCCACGTATTGATACTCCTCATGCTCAATTTCGACTAAATCAGTCATTATTGATCTATCTCCTGAAAAGGTGCGGCTAATTATTATTATCAATTATATAAATGATAATTCCAACCTTGATGATTCTTAGCAACTATCAGTTTAGTTGAGTACAGCGAATTGACAAAGTTGAGTACAGCGAATTGACGAAATAAACGAATTTTTTCTTGTTCCTACGCGTAGGTGTCAATACTATGATGTGTGTCAACCAACGTTGTTAATAATTAACATAAATAAATTAAAATACCCACGTACAGAATTGGGCAACCATAAAGGATTGCCCCTACAACATTAGCACGTAGGGGCAATCCCCCGCGCAAGCCCTCTTGGGTATATTATTTTTTGGGAGTTATCTAACGTCATGGGTGAACAAATCAACTCATTGATTTAGTTATATTATCAATAAAAAACAATGGATAACATGGCTCACAAGCCATTGATTTATTTGAGAGCATGACATTGAGAGAGGATACACAATTCAATTCGTTTATTTCGCCAATTCGTTGTACTCAATTCGTTGTACTAAACATAAGGAAATAAAACGTGTCTATCTCTCATTCACAATCAACGGCTGAAACCTCGTCTGCCAACCTAGCACTTGCACGCCAAATTATTTTTGACAAGTTCAAAGGTTATTCAGTGCAAGTTTATTTATTTGGATCACACGCACGAGGAAACGCCCGCCCCACTTCCGATATAGATGTGGGTATTTTACCTGCCGAACCTTTACCTATTGGGCTGCTGGCTGAAGTGCGTGACGCTTTGTTTGAAAGCACCATACCGGTTAATATAGATTTAGTTAATTTATCCCAAACAGATGAAAGTTTCAAACAACACATCTTACAGGAGGCGATTGTATGGTTCGATTAAAACAACGGCTTGAGAATGCTAAAAAAACCTTGAGTACATTGCAAGAATTAGGCACAAAATATGACACCAAAGTGCAACGTGACGCAACAATTCAACGGTTTGAATATACTTTCGAGGCTATCTGGAAAGCGGCAAAACAGTATTTAAACGATATTGAAGGCTTGGATATGGGTTCTCCTAAAGCCGTTATCCGTGCTTGTTTTCAAGTAGGCGTACTCAATCAAGCCCAAACACAGCTGGCACTTTCCATGACAGATGATCGAAATATGACAACACACCTCTATAATGAACCTCTGGCGGAAACCATTTACGCCAAAATCAAGGATTACCAAACTTTGCTGTCTGACTGGTTAACGGTTTTAGAGACTAGAAGTACAACGGATTGACGGTTTTTTTCACAAAAATCCGATTTCTTAAAGAAATCGGATTTTTCACACAGTTAGTTCACAGAAATCCGATTTTTCCAAAAAATCTGATTTCTTGCTTCATTTTTGGGTAGTACCAAATTTTATACATTGCTTTGTAGGTTAGCATCTTTTCATATTATCAGGAGTACAAGGCGAACCTTGTACGAAAAAACTTTGTTCTGATTAAAATGTGTTTGAAGCAAAAATTTTTACGCACAAAAACTTTTACTTCAAATCAGTCCAAACTAAAGTTTGGACTCCTTTTTAACGCAATTCAAATCCCGCACAATCAATATCAATCCAATTTTCCGATTGCATCGGATCGTCACCCGTCTCTGTTACCACACCGCAAGCTTGATAACTACCAAAGTCGAGCCCCGCGGGCAAATCTAAATCCAAAATACTTAAAGTTTTTGGCTGAGAGACTTCCACCGCTTGACGGTAAGGCAGCGCCACGCCCGGTAAACTGGGTGTCATCGGATAAGCAAATGTGACAAAATAGCCTTGCGGGAACACAATCGCACCATAGATATCATAAGGGCCGGGTTGATTGATCTCCGCATTCAAATCTACCTTAAAGCTCAGATAGTCACCAATTTGATACGCGGATTGATTCATCCGCGCCGTCACAACAACTTGGGAAAAATCGCCGCTGGCTTCGACTTCGCCAAACCGGTTGCTTGACCAAGTGCCATCCTCGCCTTGGGCCTGATACAGCACACGCCAGGTGCCGGCTTTACGGAACTGGCTATACACCGCGACATAACGATCTTGGAGATAACTCATAGCCACCTCTTCCCGGTTAAACTCAGTGGCCTCGCCTTGATAATCGATGCGTTGAGTACCGGGGCGCATCAAAATCGCTCGGACTCCTCGAATGCCGTCACCGCTGGGCGAAGTTTTTACCCATAACATGCCCTCCGTTTGTTGTTCATCAAGGAAAAGCGGCTCATGTATATCTATGATTTCAGGCGCATCAGCACTACGCCCGCCTTCATTACCCAAAATGATATGGGCGCGGCGGCCATCCTGAGAAGTATAAACCCCATCCCCGTCATCATCCAATTGCGGGCGTTGCTCACCAAATAACTTGGTTTCAAATGCCATCATGCTTTCGGCCCGGTCAAACGCGGTTTTGAGCGTTTCCCCGTGCCGCAATTCGCTAATCAGTTTTTCGGAGAAACTTTCATGCAGCGCATTCCAAGCCGTGGTGTCAGCATCCGTGCTGGTTAACACGATCCGTTGCACTGTCGGCCTTAATTCATCACTGACACGCAGTTCATCCAAAAAAGACCCCGAATAACAACTGTCTATGATAATCACCTGCGGCACATCCGGTGATACTTTATCCACCAAGCGGCGCAACTCGCTGGCATCCAACCAGTACTCGCGGGTTATTTTTAACTGCTCTGGCAAACCATGCCCTTGAATATAAAGCACAAATTGTTGTCCCGGCTGCAAACTGGCCGCACTGTCAAAGGCCGTTTCAATTGCTGACCTTGGATCAAATAGTTAAACTAAGCCTGTAAAGTTTCCAGTACAGACTCGTCTTCAAAATGGTACATGAGACTAATCCCGAATACCGCTCCTCTCTATATAATGTCCTTTTACCGACCTCGCCTTTATTGCAAGTGTTTTGCTTCACTGTAATCGGTCAACAACATTTCTGTTGTAGCTTATTCGACTTAGGAATGTTCTTTATCGTCGTGATGCCCCTACTATAGCTTAACATTACAATTATATACAGTGAGTAAGTGGGCATATATCAACCATTACAGCTG